>JAAHGR010001179.1 GCA_010672425.1 Symploca sp. SIO2E6 | reverse complement strand
CCTGAGCGATCGCCTATTTCCCTAGCAATAGCTAAAGATTGCTCATATAAAGCAACAGCTCGTTCATACTCTGCCAAACTCTCATAAGCATTACCAAGAGCATTGAGAGAACCTGCCTCTCCCTGGCGATCGCTTATTTCCCTAGAAATAGCTAAAGATTGCTGATAGAAATCAAAAGCCCGCTCGTACTCTGCCAAACTATCATAAGCATTCCCCAGATTATTGAGAGAAAGAGCTTCTACTTGTCGATCGCCTACTTCCCTAGAAATAGCTAAAGATTGCTCAAAGAAATCAATCGCTCTTTCATACTCTGCCAAACTGTTATAAACATTTCCCAGATTATTGAAAGAACAAGCTTCTCTTTGGCGATCGCCTACTTCCCTAGAAATAGCTAAAGATTGCTCAAAGAAATCAATCGCTCTTTCATACTCTGCCAAACTGTTATAAACATTTCCCAGATTATTGAGAGAGCCACCTTCTTCTCTGCGATCTCCTATTTCCCTAAATATAGCTAAAGATTGCTCAAAGAAATCAATCGCTCGTTCATACTCTGCCACACTATCATAAGCATTCCCCAGATTATTGAGAGAAGCAGCTTCTTCCTGGCGATCGCCTATTTCCCTAGAAATAGCTAAAGATTGCTGATAGAAATCAATCGCTCGTTCATACTCTGCCAAACTATAAGAAGCATTCCCCAGATTATTGAGAGAAAGAGCTTCTCCATGGCGATTGCCTATTTCCCTAAATATAGGTAAAGATTGCTGATAGAAATCAATCGCTCGTTCATACTCTGCCACACCATAAGAAGCATACCCTAGATTATTGAGAGAACTAGCTTCTCCTTGGCGGTGTCCTATTTCCCTAGATATAGCTAAAGATTGCTCAAATAAACCAACGGCTTGTTCATATTCTGCCAATCTTTCATAACAATCCCCAGATTATCGAGAGAGACTGCCTCTCCTTGGCGGTGTCCTATTTCCCTAGATATAGCTAAAGATTGTTCAAAGAAATCAATAGCTTGCTTATGCTCTGCCAAACTGCCATAAGCAATCCCCAGATTATCGAGAGAATCAGCTTCTCCTTGGCGGTGTCCTATTTCCCTAAAAATAGCTAAAGATCGCTCATGGAATTCAATCGCTCGTTTATACTCTGCCAAGCTACCATAAGCAAGACCCAGATTATCGAGAGAAACTGCCTCTCCTTGGCGATCGCCTATTTCCCTAGATATAGCTAAAGATTGTTCAAAGAAATCAATAGCTTGCTCATGCTTTGTTAAACTACGATAAGCAATCCCTAGATTAAACAGAGAACCTGCCTCTCGCTGGCGAGCGCCTATTTCCCTAAATATAGCTAAAGATTGCTCATGGAATTCAATTGCTCGTTCATATTTTGCCAATCTTTCATAAGTAAGACCCAAACTACCCAGAGACTTAGTTTCTCCTTGGCGATATCCTATTTCCCTAGCAATAGCTAAAGATTGCTCAAAGAAACCAATGGCTTGTTCATATTCTGCCAATCTTTCATAAGCAGCACCCAGACTACCCAGAGAATCAGCTTCTCCTCGGCGATATCCTATTTCACGATAAATGACCAACGCCTGTTGCCATAACTGTAAAGCTTCTCCAAATTGACTATTACTAAATTGCTTCTTACCTTCCTCAAATAACCTATCTGCC
>JAAHGR010001178.1 GCA_010672425.1 Symploca sp. SIO2E6 | reverse complement strand
GATCGCTTTCGCCAAACAGGCATTCAACTGCTCCACCCGGTCTGCTAAGATACAGCGCTTTGCGCTGTATTGAAGTACACTTTTCCGGAAGTCCCCCTTATTAAGGGGGATTTAGGGGGATCAACACTGTACCGCATAGCAGAGCAAACTGCTGTAATGGTGCAACCGAGGCGGGCTGATAGGGTGTCAAAAAGACTACAGTCTTTGTTTAGCAATGATTACAGCTTACGAATGATTTACCCTGCATGTGAGAAAAACACGCCTAATTTAGACCCTCTCGGTGCTGGGTAAAAGCCTTCATAGACAAAAGGTTCAGCTATTATTGTCACCCCGTCAGCATCCCATGTCTTAAGTTGTTACGCATTTAATTTGTATAATACTAGCGAGCAAGATGTTTGCGCTACGCGCTAGCATCGCTTACGCACTACAAGATTTTCACGTTTTTCCATCATACAATTTAGCTGCACATCAGCTTAGAATGGAGAGAAGAATTTCACGCATACCCAACAAAAGGGATCGAAATGACTTTGCAGAAGAACGGAAAAGCAACAATTGCGCGAACGGAAAGAGGCTTGACGATATCGGGGACTCGGATTACCCTCTACGACATTATGGACTATCTGAGAGCCCAATATCCCCCGAAATTGATTCGCGGTCTCTTTAATCTCACCGACGAACAAATTAATGTTGCTCTTGCTTACATTCAAGCCAATCGTACTGAAGTTGAAGCGGAGTATCAAATGGTATTGAAACAATGCAAAGAACTGCGAGAGTATTACGAAAAACGCAATCGCGATCTCCAAGCCCGACTGGCTAAAAAGCCTCCCAAACCAGGAATGGAGGCTGCTTGGGAAAAGCTACAAAGACAAAAAGCAACACATCAAGCTTTAGCGCAATCTCATGCATGAATTTTCTTGTAGACCATAACCTTGAAGGACACGCTTTACTCTTAGCAGGTAGAATTACTACATTGGGTTGGCTGGATTTATTACCTATTCGTTTTTTCACCTTTGCAGAAATTGAATTACCGATCGCATCGGATGATCGCATCCTATGGCGATTTGCACAAGCAAATCAAATGATTTTGCTAACGGCAAACCGAAGTATGAAGGGAGAAAATTCTTTGGAACAGGTGATGCGAGAAAAAAATACAGAAAAAAACCGTGAGCGAGAGATAGCCCCTCGTTTTAACGGGGGGCAGTGGAGCGAACGGGGGTTTTAACCCCCTGTATCATTGAGCATGTGTATTTTTCAGATATTTTTTGAAAAGTTGACCTATTGATTGTTGTTATTTTGAATAAAATAAAGTATTATAAACATAATCTTGTAACAAGTAATAAGTGAAGTGTAATGTACGGTTGCCAACAAGTTTTGCTACACCCACATAAAGAAACTCAAGCTGTGTTGGAATTTATTTGCTCGGAAGTCAATAAGCTCACCAACTGTGGAATTTACTATGCCCGTCAGCTATATTTTAAAACCCAGAGATTTATTGGTAAGTATACCCTAGATAAAGAACTGAAAAGTAACTGGCATTTTAAAGCTCTCAGAGCCAATGTAGCTCAACAAGCATTACACAAAATATATGATTCATTTAAGGGGTATCAAGCTTTAATCAAAAAATGGTGGGCAGGAGAATTAGATAACAAGCCAAGATTACCTAATTACCGCAAAAAAG
>JAAHGR010001177.1 GCA_010672425.1 Symploca sp. SIO2E6 | reverse complement strand
AAAATCTTTGTTATAATGTTAGGTTGTGTCAGTATCTTTTAGATATACTAACTTCTCAATTATTCAAAAGCAAGGATATCTTGTAACATGGGATGATGTAGCGTACCTATCCGAATCTTAGGTTCTGCTTCTCAAACCCAACCTACATCTACCCAAATCTTTTGTAATCTCTTGTTCTGCACCTACTTATGCGTTCAAATATTAATCCTGAGAAGATAGAGCAGCTTATGGAAATCCTCAGTAGAGAAGCTCGTGGTCCGGGTTCCGTCTATTTCACAGGAGGAGCAAGTGCTTTGCTGATTGGATGGCGGACTTCTACCATCGATATTGATATTCGTTTAGATCCTGAGCCACCAGGAATTTTTCAAGCCATCAGCAAACTCAAGCAAGAGTTAAATATCAATATTGAATTAGCGTCTCCCCAAGATTTTTTGCCGCCGCTTCCAGGATGGCGCGATAGAAGCGTATTCATTGGAAAACGCGGTCAAGTTTCATTCTATCACTATGATTTTACAGCTCAAGCACTTTCTAAACTATCCAGGGGGTATAATCGTGACCTTGATGATGTTCGAGCGATGTATACTCAGGGGCTATTTTCAGTAGAAGGTTTACGTGATTGCTTTGAAGCGATCACACCTGAACTAATCCGTTTCCCTTCTCTTAATCCTGAGATTCTAAAAAGTAGAGTTAATGCATTTATTGAGCAGGTATCATGAGCAAAGATAAGATAGATTTACAAGAGTTACCAGGAGCCGAACTCATCTTGCCTGGACTTGAAGATTTACATAACGGTAAGTCACCAAACTGTCGGGGCATTATTGATTGCGATCGCATCAACGCGCTTAATTGAAGCAGGCTTAAGTTTCTCCACAAGTCATCTAATGCCAGAGCCAGAGCTAAAACTGTACGATCTTTTACAGGATGAACGAGATGATGCCTATCCTTACTACAATGCTTTGTTGAGTAGCCTTAACAGCTTTTGCAATGCACTAGAACTTGCCAAGGCTGCCTAGCACTACGTTGGTGCGGCGGAACGAAAGATGTTGGTGAGAGTTCATCTTGCCTGCTGCTGCTAAGCCCTACGTTGAGCCGACGAATCTCACTTAGCAAATACGGTATGTATAGATTTACAACCCTTAAAATCCATGAAAAACATCAAACCCAAGGGAGATGCACCTTGGGCCTATCAGTCATTTAGAGTAGGCGATCGCTTTGTTACTTAAAAAACTGTGAGCGAGAGAAAGCCATACCGTTTCCTATGCCAGAGTTAAAGGCCATCAGCAGGGCCAAAAACTCCCCTAGTCTTTCCACTACATGGGAATTATTACCACAGATTTTGCATATTCTTGATGCCAGCGACAAATGCCGCACCGACCAATTGACAACCCTCGTAAAAATCTTGTTCACTGGTGTGGATGTTAGAGGTTTCGTTGGATGTTACCAGTCCCCGATTATATTCAATTGTCACCGTATTGATGGTTTTTGATATTAGGTTGTCATCATTAATGTCAAGATAATAATTGGCTTTTTTGATCACTGCTTCTAACCTTTGCAGCATGGTATTGGTAGCACCATAAACATCAGGACGGGATTTTTCCCAATGATCAATATTAATGGGTAGTCTGTGAGAAGCCTCCCGTATCCTGCTGATAAAGGGATCGACAAAAGCTTCCATTTGAGATA
>JAAHGR010001176.1 GCA_010672425.1 Symploca sp. SIO2E6 | reverse complement strand
GTGGTTCTTAGCCGCGTTTTCAAGCGAAAGCCTCAGCTTGGAGGGCGTGATGGGCAGGCAGTGCCAGCGCAGCTCGTGCTCGTGGAGAGAGCTGACGAGACGGTCCGAAACGCCTTCTTCGGCGAAAACCACGATGGAGGAGGGGGCGGGGTCGAGCAGCTTCTCAAGCTTGCGAAAAGTGTCGAGCGATGAGGAGGTATTCAGGGCGACCAGGTCGAAGGCTCCCGCAAGTTCCGGCCCGGGGGTTTGGCCCTTATTGAAGCTGGAGATCTCGAAGTCACAGGTGCTTCCACCGTTCATGACTGTCTGAAGAGATTGGGAATCCCAATCGATTGCGAGTATCCTTTTCACGAATACTAACGGCTTTCGGCTCTCCTCAACATGCCCACTTGACGAGCTGAACCTTGGTGCCTCCTCCCGGTTTCGAGTCGATGGCGAAGAGATCGGCTGCGCGCTTGGAGCCAAATAGGCCTCCGCTCATGATGCTTGCCGAGTGGCGGATGATTCCTTCCGGATCGCTCATGCCTTGCCCTTGGTCCTGCGCGACTATGCCGATGCCGCGCTGCCCATTTGACTCGTACTTGTAGAAATGGATTTGCCCTGGGCCTTTTGCATGCTGAACGATGTTTCGGGCCAGTTCGGAAACGGCGGTGGATATCTTGATGACGTCGCGCGTGCCGAGACCCATCGCCTCGGCGTGCTTCTTGCCGATGGCGCGAGAGGTTACCACGTCCCTGGATACGTTGATAGGCAGGCAGGCCAGTTCGCTGGCTTCTGTTTGCAGGTCCATCTTACGACTCCTCCCTTGCTGAGGTTTCGTGAGGCAGGAAGACAGTCGCTATGGTGCCTCCATCAGGATTGGGCTCCAGGCAGAACTCTCCGCCGTGCAATCGGGTGATGCCTTGCACCAAAGGCAAGCCTAGGCTGACCTTTTGCGATTGGCTGTTGAGTTGGCCGAACTTGCTGAACGAGAGCAGGTCTTCGAGGGTATCTTCCTCTATGCCGCAGCCGCTGTCGGAGACGCTGATGCAGAGCATGTCGTCCTCGAGGCTGAGATCGAGGGAGATTTTCTGGCCGCTTTCGCTGGCCTGAATAGCGTTCGCAAGCAACTCTTCGACGAGGATTTCGAGGTACTGTGGATTGATGTCTAGGACGTGGTCCTGGACGCTGACTTCCAAGTCTTCATTCCTGTCGCAACGGATCGCAAGCTCTGCAGCCGTGTCTGCTGCCGCTAGGGATCGGGAGCTGCCAGGACCTTGCTCTAGCATCGCGTCGTTGAAACGGTTGGAGTAGAGCTTTGGCAAGCGACCGAATAGGTTGATGCGCCGGATGCTGCGCTTCAGGGAGACGATTTCCGAGCTCAGGGAGTCGCAGATCTCGACAGACTGTCGATCTTCCTGCCCGAACTTGAGGTTGATGAGGTTTCCAAGGGTGGCGATACGGGAAATTGAGGCCTCGACTTCGGGAGGGATTGAGACGGCGAGCTCGAGGCTGAGCTCCTCCTTCAGCTGCTTGATCTCCTTCTTCTGATTTTCCCGCTTCTCTAGCCTGCGGGCGATGGAGTTGAAAAGGCTGGGTGGCGAGACCGGTTTGGTCAGGTAGTCGTCAGCTCCGAGTTCCATGCCCTTTCTCAGGTCATTGAGCTGCGATTTCGCAGTCAGGAAAATGAAGGGGATAAGGCGGGTA
>JAAHGR010001175.1 GCA_010672425.1 Symploca sp. SIO2E6 | reverse complement strand
GTTAATCTCTGCCTCACTTTCGGTGAGTAACTGTTGTACTAATGACCGAAATGCCTGAATTAAGGAAGCGTAGGGAATATCTCGTTGAAACTGGTCAAATTTACCAGTAATAAAATAGCCACGTCGACGAGTTAGTGGCTTATATACTTCCTGGATTAATACTGACTTGCCAATACCGGAATACCCCGAAACCAGCATCATTTCACTAGCGCCTTGACTAACTCGCTCAAAGGCAGCTAAGAGGGTAGTAATCTCCTGTTCTCGCCCATAGAGTTTTTGTGGTATTTGCAATTGATCAGAAACATTATGCTGATTGATGAGGAAAGCATCAATTTGCCCTTTGGTTTGCCACTGTCTGAGACATGTTTCTAAATCTGCCTTAATTTGATATGCTGATAGATAGCGCTCCTCAGCATTTTTCGCCATCAATTTCAACACTAGGGCTGAAATAATTGCCGGAATTTCTGGTCTGAGTTCGTCTGGTGGTATCGGTTGTTGAGCAATATGACAATGGACTAATTCCAAAACATCGTCTGTAGTGAAAGGTAACTGTCCTGTTAGCAATTCATAAAAGGTCACCCCCAGAGAGTAAAAATCCGTGCGGTAATCGATGGATCGATTCATGCGACCCGTTTGTTCTGGGGAGATATAGGCTAGGGTTCCTTCTAAAACATTGGGGTTGCGAAAGGTGGATATTTCTCGCGACAATGTGGTTGAAATGCCAAAGTCAATCAGCTTAAGTTGAGCAGTATGCTGATTTAAGATAATATTTGCTGGGTTAATATCTTTATGAATAATATGCTGCTGGTGAACCTGACCGAGAATGTCAACAATCTCAATAGCGAGGTGGAGAAATTCGGCAATGGTGAATTCCTGCTTCGGCATGAGCCGATTGAGGGATTCGCCGCCAAAATCTTCTAACGCCATTACCCAGTTAGTTTCTAGGTTGTCCAAGCTGTAAACATTGATGACACCAGGTAGGTTAATCTTTTGGGTGGTTTCATACTCTCGTTTGAACCAAGCAATTCTTTCTGGTGAAGGATAAGCTTGTTTGAGCATTTTCAGGATTACAGGTTGGTCATCCCCTCGCCGATGTCCGCGATAGACAAGGGAATTGTTGCTCTCATGCAGTTTTTCCGTAAGTTGGTAACCTGATAAATCGCGCATACTCATACAGAAGCGGGTTCTTAGGAAAGGTGGCTTTTATGAAAAAAACCGCAACAAGTGCGGTTTAAGTTCGTGAACTATTAATCCACTCTCCGAATTGTAAGAGATTATGAGCAATCTGAATTGAACTCAGAATACCTTGAAACTCACATGATTGAGTCTAATAGAACCCATCTGCGCCACTAGTTTAGAGTCAGATTTGATATTTTTGTTGAAGGAGGCTCTGGCTCTGGCTCTGGATCTGGTATAGGATAAGGGTCTGGATCTGGTAAAGGATCAGGTCCGGGATCGGCAAAAGTAAGGGCAGCTGGAACTTGCTTATCAGTAAATAAAGCAGCAATTTTCGTAGAGTCTTTACTGCCGATTGCCCTCTGCTCTGCTTTAGACAAACCTACCTCGTTCATTACGGAACTGGAGTTATTGATGAAAGCACTTTGTTTCTTGGTGTCAAGAGCCAAATCTGTTAATAAATGGAATAGTTTACTCATGAGAGATTCTTCTAACTTTTTACTTGGTTAC
>JAAHGR010001174.1 GCA_010672425.1 Symploca sp. SIO2E6 | reverse complement strand
TCAAAATTGTGACTATTCTGTCTGCCTCACCCAGAGGTATACTTTTGAGATTAATTCCAGTGGCTTTGTAGGTTCTACTCATAGCGGAATTAGCTATTAGCTATTAGCTGTCAGCTGTCAGCTTTCTCAAGACGGTACTGACTTTGAGACGATTAATAGAGAGTACAACCTGAGATTCATCGATTCGAGCGTTAGCGTATTTTCAGCGGATTTAATTAGAGCCAATGCTACTGAAAGTATCTCTAAGGTTCGACAAGAGCAAGCTACTTATTACATAGGACTTGATACTAGTACCACGGGAAATGATTACTGTGTGGCTACGGTTCTTCAAGAAGTAGGGGGGAATTATTCAGTTGTAGAACTGTACCGAAAACGCCAACAAACTAGTGAATACCATCTCTACCACCTAGGAGAATTAATCAAGAAATATCAGCCTCGTATTGTGGGGATTGAGGTGACTGGTGGGGTGGGTCAGGTGTACCTAGAACAGTTAAGCAAACAACACAAGAGCATTAGATTTTCTTCGATTAGAACCACGGGCGATTCTAAGCTGGTACTGATTTCCAATCTCCTGTTAGCTTTGGAGAAGAACTGCTTGAAATATCCGATTGGTAGCCCGATAATTGATGAATTGCTGTCATTTAGGAGACAAGGAAAAAAGCTAGAAGCTGCTAGAGGTAAGCACGATGATTGTGTGATGTCCTTGGCTTTTGCGTTGCAGATTACGTCGTTTAATGAGAAGAAAGTTTCTCCGGTAGATTTCAGTAAAGTGAAGATGTGGGTTGATTAAAGATGAGTGAAAAATGTTGTGAAGTAGTTCTTTATTTAGGTATTTCTTGTGAATTAGACGGTATGGCATTCTGCGGCAGCGGAATCGTACCAAAATCTGGTCAGGCACTGCTTTCCAAATGGTGGTATAGTGGTCAAGTATCTGTTGATAGTTTAATCGCTGAAGTTCAAATATACCTGAATAATTTTTGCCAAAATATTATTGATAAAATTGGTCATAATTACCGATATTACTTTCATGTATTCACCATCAGTGAGAGCAACTTACTGAAAAAAGAACTGTCAGAATTGACAGTTGAAACGACTAAAAAGGTCTGGATAGAATGCCTTGATATAGAGCCGATAGTTTCAGAGAAAGATGGGTTAACACTAATAATTTCAGCGATTAATGATGAGAAATTAATCTGTGATACTGGTGTGGATTTCGACCCGATTCAAAAGGAATTAGACTGGTTTTTAGGTGAACAAGAGCCAAAACTTTCACCTCTGCTCAAAGCAATCAATTATTCTTTAGGGGAAATGCTGTATAGACACAGAAGTGACCAACTGCCTGAAATTGAAAATCCTCGTAGAGTTATGGATAGGATGGCAGCGATTACTCAAGCCACTTATTATTTGGTTCAGGGGTACAGGGGTTGGCGTTGAGACAATAGCTAGTGCAATTCGTCAGTACTGCAAGCAGATCCCGCAGGCTAGGCACTCAGCACTCAGCAAAGAAATTCTGATGAGCAGCTTGTGTGAATAAATACCTGCTCATTGAAGGTGATTTTGATGTAATGAAACCTTGTCGGTTCTGTCGCTTTTCCAAGCATTGTTTGGTGGCGTTGGCACGCTGGCGCTCATAAGGCAGTCTTTCTTGCTCAATTTCTCTTTGCTCATCCCAAGCTGCTTGGTGTCTA
>JAAHGR010001173.1 GCA_010672425.1 Symploca sp. SIO2E6 | reverse complement strand
ATCCTGCTATAGATGTGGCTTTAAAGGATCATGTCCAACAAGCGGATGAATTCCTGGGTCAAATTTTAAGACGAGTTGGGGAAAAACGGGGAGAAATGGAAGCCTTAGCTGGTTTTCCCAAACATTTTTGGACTTTGGACAAAAAAAGTGATTTGCGTCAGTTTTACGCAAATCAATCGACTGTTTAATTTTGCTTCCGAGTGTCTCACGTATGACGCAAAGAGTGTTACTCATCTTTAAATCCCTTAGTATGAAAAGAGGGATCAGGCTCAGTTTCTCCCCCAAAACAAATATCCAAGTAACTTTCGTGAAGAGAATTGATCACCCTTTCCAATTCGTCGATAAGTCCTCTTCGAGTTACCTTTTCCACTGCATCAATATGAGCTAAGCTTCCGGCTTTCCCTAAATATAAATATTTGCTTTTTTTACTCTTATCAGTTGCTAAAGACATTTCTGTAGCTCATGAGCAGATGAAAACAATACTTAATCATTCTTCTGTACCCTGGAAAGATAAGTTATCTGTTTTAGTTGCTGATAGTCTCTATAGTCAACGGAGTTTTTTGGGCGAACAAGTCAAACACAATAATTTAGTTACCATCACAAGAGTCAAAAGCAATCGGGTCTTCTATCGACAATTTGTTCCGGAAGATTCTTTGCTAAACCCTCCTGGTCACCCACGTTGGTATGGAGACAAGTTTGATTTAAAAGATGAAACAACTTGGCACGAACCCGATCAAGTAACTCAATCAACTTTTACCACCAAAAGGGGACGAGAACTTAATCTCAAAATTTCCGGTTGGAAGCAAATGTTAATGAGAGGGACATCCGACTATCCAATGCATGATTATCCCTTTACCCTACTCCAAATTGTTGTAAGTGATGAAACTGGTCAAGTGGTTTGGAAACCGATGTGGCTGCTTGTTATTGGTCACCGTTGCGATGAACTAAGTCTTGTTGAGTGTTATGAAGCTTATAGACAACGTTATGACCTGGAGCATCTTTTTCGTTTTGCTAAACAAAAATTGTTGATGAATTCCTATTCAACTCCATCACTTCATCATGAAGAAAATTGGTTTCAACTAACATTGTTAGCTTATGTCAACCTCTGGAAAGCCAGGAAATTGGCTACTATTTTACCCCGTCCTTGGGAAACTTATTTGAAGACAACTGAATCGGTCAAAACTACACCTAGCTTAGTTCAGAGGGACTTTTACCGGATAATTTCCTCTTTGGGTACACCAGCTCAATCTCCCAAACGTCGAGGTTATTCTCCAGGAAGATTTAAAGGTGAGAAAAAAGTCCATCGAGCTCGCCATCAAGTTATCAAAAAACAGTCCAAACATCAAAAACAAAAGATAAAAGTCCCCTATTTTTTACTCTGTAACTCTTTAAGGTAGCCATTTTTCAGCTTTTCTCCCAGCTGAGATAGGGGAATTGTTATCTTTTTTTGCATTTGCGTAAATATTACGCAAATTTACTTTTTTTTGTCCAAAGTCCAAAAGGTTTTTGAACTAAAAAATACTCTAACCTTGCACTCGATTGGGATAAAAAATGCTTGAAACCATTGTCTGGCATGGCTTACACACTTATGCAGCAAGCCCTAAGTAATTATCCGGACTTGATATTATTTGTTGTTGGTTGTTAGTTGTTTGTCAAAAAACAACTAACAAATAACAAACAACCTTTGCGAAGCATGGTGAG
>JAAHGR010001172.1 GCA_010672425.1 Symploca sp. SIO2E6 | reverse complement strand
CTTGCGCCTGATTAACATATCTGCCTTCGCAAATTCTGGTTCACCACCTCCAATTTCTTGAGACAGTTGTTGCCGTAACTCCCTGGCTTTGTCTAAATCTCCAGCGTCAATTAAGCGGAATAGTGCTAACAAGTCTTGTTTGATTTGTTTAGGACGTTCATCTACCCTCATCAAGTCTACTAAAATGCGATTGCTATCTCGTCCGAAAGAACTTTCAGGATGATAGGCGATAATGCCATGCTCAGCTTTTTCCAAAACATAAACCTTTTTGGGTTTGACATGGCTGACCACTTGAGGAGAATGGGTGGAGATGATAAATTGACAATGGGGAAAAGTATCTGTTAGGGCAGCAATAATATGGCGTTGCCAGGAAGGATGCAAGTGTAATTCGATTTCATCAATCAGGACAACACCGCTACCGCAAAGGGGATTTTCCAGGCTAGGATTAGCGATCGCTAATCGTCTGGCAATATCCCCAACCATGGCTAGTAAACACTTTTCCCCATCAGAAAGTTGATCGATAATCAGTTCCTCTCCTGCTTTAGCAACGGTCATGCGTAGAGGCGATCGACGGACTCGTAAATTATGGAATCCTGGCAGGAATTGAGCGATCGCGTTTCTCACGGCTTCTAGCTGGCAATCGCGATAGTCAGCATCATCACGTAGTTTTTCATTTTCTAGATCCTCGGTGGTTCTAAACCATTGGAAGAAGTCTTTGAAGTTAACAGAGGTAGTGAGTGAATTTTCATAAATAGAGATTTGTGCAGCTTGATTATCCAAAAGATCTAAAGGAATATCTAATACCCCTCGATTAACTGGATAGTAAACAATGACAGGAATGTCAATTAACTGCTCTTCTTGCAAAAGTCTTTGACGTAAATCATCTGTGATTGATTCTAATCTACCCTTGTCGTTATCCTGATCATTAGAGTGTGAATGAGCTAGCTTTACCCTACGTGGCTTTTTTCTAGGTAACGCTATACTAGATTCATGCCTTAAATAATTACCTTGTTTGATACCCTTTAAAGTCCATTGAATCTCCTGCTTATCGACAACAGAGAACATTTCACACCGAACTTCCCTACTTTCATTGTGGAGATCTTGATATTCCAAGGGATCTCCTTGAGCAGGATGCGGTTTTTGGTTAAATAACCTATTCGAGTTAACATAGTGCGCATCTGGATCATATCTGATTCGGTTAGCAAACCAAGTTAGCATTAAAGCCAGACAGTCCAGGATACTAGATTTGCCAACTCCGTTGACACCAATCAATACATTAGCACCAGATTCATTGAACTCTAATGTCAAATCACCGATACCTCGAAAGGCTTCCATTTTCAGTTGTGTGATCCGGAATTCCATGACAGCAAGATATGTTATGGGGAATGGGGAATTGGGAATTGGGAATTGGGAATTGGGAATTTGGGATTGGGAATTGGGAATTGGAAATTGGAAATTGGGAATTGGGAATTGGGAATTGGGAATTGGGGATTGGAAATTGGGAATTGGGAATTTGGGATTTGGGATTTGGGAATTGGAAATTGGGAATTGGGAATTGGGAATTGGGAATTGGTGAATTGGGAATTGGGAATTGGGAATTGGTGAATTGGGAATTGGGAATTGTAAATTGGAAATTGGAAATTGGAAATTGGAAATTGGAAATGAGGGATGGGAAGTTGGAAAGTAGAAATTTGGAATGGGTG
>JAAHGR010001171.1 GCA_010672425.1 Symploca sp. SIO2E6 | reverse complement strand
TAAAATCTGGAGAATAGGGAGATAAATAGATGACACTAGCACCAACAGATTCAATCTTGGAGGAAATTGAGGCTAGTTTATGAACTGCCAAATTATCCATCACTACCACCGCACCAGGCCATAATTCAGGCAAGAGAAAATGGTCAATAAATACCTGAAATGCGTTTCCATCTAAAGAGCCATTAAGAGTCATTAAAGCTAAAGCTTTATTCTGACTAATAGCTCCGATAAGGGTGATTTTGGCTCCTCGATAAAAAGGTTTAATGTCTCTTACTCTTGTATTTATTTCTGAGCGTCCATAAGGGCGACTTACTCCTAGCAGAATACCCGATTCATCTATAAATACCAAGTTTTCCGGCTCGATATCTTTAATTTTTTCCCAATACTCTACTCTTAGTTTTTGTACTCGTGGAGTTGCGGCTTGGCTACTGTACCTAGTTTTTTTTTGCGAGATAGTCCTAACCTTTGTAAACAACGGCACATTGTTGTGGGGCTCACCCAATTTCCCGTGAGCTGTGCAAATGATTCACATAGCTCAGCTAAGGTGGCATCTTGATGTTCTGCTACCAGCACTTTCACTTGTTCAGTAGCTCTTGAGTTCCTCAGATAACTCACATGGGGCTTGCCTCTACGTTTCGGTTCTAAATTTCCTTCAGTTATTTGTTGTTTTACTAATTTTTGAACTAGACTTTTGCTCACTAAAAATCTAGCTGCTACCTGCCTAATAGAATTTTTATCTACTAAATGAGCTTGGACTATTTTTTCTCGCAAATCTACTGAATATGCTTTCATCACCTCTGAATCACTATAAAAGACTTTCACCTCTACTGTACCTCATAACAGCGCAAAGCGCTGTATGGACTAAGAGTGCGCCAGTCACTATCCATATACAAGAGGGTGTCTGGGGAAACTGTCGGGGCAGCTATCTGTGTACAAGAGGTTATATAGAGAGACAGCCAGTCTGATTATCTATATACAAGAGGGTGTGAGGAGATACAGTAGGGGCAGCCATCTATGCACAAGAGGTCAAAGAGAGAGACAGCTAGTTTAGTCATCTATATACAAGAGGGTCTATGTGAGGACGGTTGGGGTAGCTATCTATGTACAAGAGGTCATATAGGGAGACGGTTGGGGTATCTATCTATATACAAGAGGTTATATAGAGAGACAGCCAGTATCAGTATCCATATACAAGAGGGTATGATGAAAGACTGTCGGTGACCGTATCCATATACAAGAGGGGCAAGCAATACCTTACTCTCATTCCTTGTTCTCTAGAGAACAAGGAATGAGAGTAAGGTATTGCTTAGCCCTCTTGTCTAGGGATGGTGACACCGTAAGTCTAACCCTATACCCTCTTGTATATAGATAGCTAGACTAGCTGTCTCTCTATATAACCTCTTGTATATAGATGGAAATACTGTAGGTGTGTAACCGTACCCTCTTGTATATGGATACCAACACAGACAGTATCACCCTAAACCCTCTTGTGCATAGATGG
The DNA here is from genome assembly GCA_010672425.1 of Symploca sp. SIO2E6. Classification (GTDB taxonomy): domain Bacteria; phylum Cyanobacteriota; class Cyanobacteriia; order Cyanobacteriales; family Coleofasciculaceae; genus Caldora. The sequence continues at coordinate 205 of JAAHGR010001171.1, read as the reverse complement.
CTACCCCAACAGTATCCCCATACACCCTCTTGTACATGGATAACTGCCCTCCTGTACACCCTCTTGTATATAGATAACTAGACTGGCTGTCTCCACCTATAACCTCTTGTATATGGATAGTGACCGTAACAGTCTTTTGTCATACCCTCTTGTACAGGCATGACTGACAGGTGTATCTATACACTAACCCTCTTGATAACTTATA
>JAAHGR010001170.1 GCA_010672425.1 Symploca sp. SIO2E6 | reverse complement strand
GTTGCACCTGTTCTAGTTTATTGAGATAAAAACGCTGGACTTGTGTACTTTCTAATAATAAGCTATACACTCCCACATCCTCTGGTTCTAGGGATTTACTGGGAAAAATCACCACAGCCTGCCAATGAGTATACTGGGGGTTCTGTTGCAAAAACACAAATATTTCTGCAAACAAGCGATGGTAAATCAGCTCATCCTCTTGGAATTGAACCTCGACAAAAAATACGGTGGGGTTGGGGTCATTTTCTGGGGGGAGGAATACTCCATCAATGCGAAAGGCAGTTTGTTTAACCTCTATAGATTTAAATCTATACCCTTGACGCGATGGTTGTCCAATGAGCTCAAAAAATAGTGCTGGGACATCGTGGAAGATGCGGTAAAACAGGGAATCGGTCTTCACGTTAGGGGTTTGAGTAGATTTGAGATTGAGCAATGATTGAAAATTATCTTGCTCTTGCTCTTAATTTTCTGATATTATTATTTCATAATTGGTGAAGTCAACGTCTATATATAAAGCCTCTCAAGTAATACACTAATTTCTTGTGGAACAGGCATCTTGCCTGTAATGCTCAGATCTTGCACGCAATCAAGAAAATTGGCCAGTGAAGGCAGGGAGCAGTGATAAGATTGGACGGTTTGGTGTGCCGAAATTGATTGTTATTTTTTCAGTTGCTAAGTATTTACAGCACTTCCCGCTGTTACGAGGTACAGTAACAACGACTAGGAAAAAATCTATCCAATCTTGACAACTGATTCAGGTGTACCTCATTGCAGCGGGAAGCGCTGTATGATGCATAGTGCAATATGTGAGTAATGCCAGCTATTAAAGATACCAATAAGCCAATCCCGATAACCTGCCCCGGTGGACAATCAGTGATTGGTGTCGGGAGCCGGGGCGGGTTTAGTTTAGTTATCCTTGAGTCGCTAAGTTTCTGGTGAACCCGCCCCTACATGGTTCGATATTTGGCAAAGAATTGCATACGGTAGGGACACGCTTTACCAATCATTAAGGATATTGATCAACCAATAAGCTAAACCTGCTTCAGTGGGACAAAATCTTATTGCCCTAATTTCTCCTGTAAATTCTTGCGGTTGTTAATCGCGGTTTGGTTGTTATACCAAATCCGCTTTTAAAGGTACAATATCACAATTGGCTCAAGCCTTTGATATAGGATGATTTGGTCGATATGGGTAATCAGCCTATGTAAACCAGATTTGGTATTAGAGTCGAGTTGAATCGCTTTCTCATAGGATTCAAGGGCATCATCGTAGCGCTTGAGGCTCTCTAGCGCAAAGCCTCGGCCTACCCAAGCATTAGCATGGTCAGGTTTAATCTCAATGGCCTTTTCATAGGAAGCGATCGCTTCAGTGTATTTGCCTAACTTCCCTAGCTCATTGCCTCGGTTATTCCAAGCATTAACATAGTCAGGTTTAATTTCAATGGCTTGGTCATAGGAAGTGATTGCTTCTCTGAGATATTTCTCCCGGCGACAGAATTTTTTTAGAACAGCCAACGAGCGCGAGAAGGCAGACGGCAGAAGGCAGAATGTTGTACCATCGATAACGCCAAAATTGCATGTAGGTATTAGGTGTTAGGTGTTAGGTGTTAGGGGTATTGCCCAGTAGGGGCGTATTGCATACGCCCTTGTCATATTGCTAAAATATTTCAATAGATGTAGGTTGGGTCGAGGCAACGAGACCCAACACAGCA
>JAAHGR010000117.1 GCA_010672425.1 Symploca sp. SIO2E6 | reverse complement strand
AGGCTTAATTGTTTTAATCATAGATCATTAAATTGATAAAAGCAATATAAAGAAATAACAAATTTGAATGAATAAAGGAGAGAAAAAACAATAAATTGAGATAATCAAGGGGTCAAAAAAGCGGATTTATCCAGCTCATTTGTAGGTTGGGTAGAGCGAGAGCGAGACCCAACACGGGAGGGAGTTGTGTTGGGTCTCGTTGCCTCGACCCAACCTACAATTTACTTTTTTCAACAAGAGCAAGCTGAAACTCTTATCACCTAGATAGTGCTGAAATCAGCTTCAGTAATTAACTCGGCATCAATTCCCCTTAAAATAGCTAGGGTTTCTCCCGTATCATTAAGATTAATCCGAGTGGAACTACCACTTTGGATAATTTCTAGTTGTCCGAAGCTGATACCGCCATCTAATTTGAGGGAATCTACACCATCTTCAAAGCCGTAGATGGCATCAGTACCCATACCCGATGCGAGGACAAAAGTATCATTGCCTGCATTACCATAGAGTCTGTCAGTACCAGCACCACCATTGAGTAAGTCATCCCCTGCGCCACCGTAGAGGATGTCGTTACCTGTACCGCCGAGGAGTTCATCATTACCTTCGTTACCGTAGAGGCGATCGCTTCCTTCACCACCAGTGAGATAATCGATACCATCACCACCGTAGAGGATGTCGTTACCTATGCCGCCGTCAATGGTATCATCACCATCGTTACCGTAAAGCCTGTCGTTGCCTGCTAAACCATTGATTTGGTCAGCATCGGCAGTACCTCGTAGAAGGTCATTATTGGGTGTACCGTAGATTGTCTCATCGAGATCATTAACATTGACTACCAACTCCTGCTGATAACTCTCTCCCCCAGCGTCAGTAGTTTGCACTCGGATATTATATCAAGTCCGGATAATTAATTATAATTCCCTTCGACCTTGCAACCTTCTTTCTTCCCTCCTGCTAACCAAACTTTATTTGCTTCTCCAACATAATTAGCAACAAAGGCATCTAAGTCTCCATCTCCATCCACATCTGCTAAAGTTACAGCAGTTTTCGCTGTTATGTGGTACACCTTTATCCCCCCAACCCCCCTTGGAAAGGGGGGCAGTAGAAGTCCCCCTTTCTAAGGGGGATTTAGGGGGATTTTTCTTACTGTACCTCATAACATCGCAAAGCGCTGTATACTTACGCTGGTGGAAGAGCCCAAAGATTGTCCAGAGTCGGTAAAAGTACCATCACCATTATTGAACCAAACTTTATTTGCTTCACTTGCAGAATTAGCAATAAAAGCATCTAAGTCTCCATCTCCATCTACATCCCCTAAACTCACACCATGGCTGTAAGAAGAGCCCAACTCTTGTCCAGAATCGGTAAAATCAACCAGAATTCCCGGATAATTTTCTAGTACTGCTCCTGCAAAGGCTAAACTAGCAACTGCCTTGGCTGTGGTAACTTCCAAATCCCAGTTTCCACCTTGAGCCGCACTACCAGTTAAAGAAACAGAAGCAGCAATTTCTGCTCCCGTCAAAGCTTGTAACTTACTAATAAATTCCGCTCCCGCATCCCCAGCAGCCACCTGACAACCGTAGAGTGACAACTGAGTCACTTGCCACTGTTGCAGTAAATTACTGTAGCGATTGAGGGTATCCAAACTCAGTTGGCTATTACCCAAGTACAAACAACCGGGCGCACCGTGGGAAACTAGATGTACTGCCTCCACCTGCTGGTACCGTTGTAAAACTTGGCTAATTTTTTCGATGCCATCCGCCCATCTATTTAATATAAAGACTTTGGCACTAGGAATAACTCCTGCAACTAACTGCTGGTAATTATCGACACCAGCATCAATAAACACAAGTGTCGTTACTGGATTGGGAGTTGTTTGATTTGCGTGTGGAGTTAGTTTCATCTGTCGGTAACCAAAGAGGAAGAATGTGAGTTAAATCCTGTGATGCTTAGTTGTTAACACTATAAATTATTCAACTAGCTAGAGGCGATAAGAAATCTGTAAAGACTTACTAAATTTAGGATGAATTATTATCCGCTTACGAGCAATTGAAATACTTTTAATAATAAAAATTATGGTGCCAGTCAATGACGGAGGTAGTGGCGTGATACCAAATCCGCCTTTCAAACCCCCGGTTTCGCTTAAACCTTCTTTTCCTTCTGCCATCTGCCATCTGCCTTCTGCCTTATTCCCAAGATAACGGGGGTGACTAACCCGGATTTAGTATGATACGACTAAAAATGTAGGTTGGGTGAAACGGAGTGAAACCCAACGCAGCACAGAAGGAGTGTTGGGTTACGAAGAAAGCTACACCTAACCTACTTATTCTACTATTTTAGATAAACCATGATTGGGCGTATGCAATACGCCCCTACAGTTCCCGGCAAAAGAGGTATGATCCCCCCATTCGCCAGTGATACAGCGCTTTGCGATGTTATGAGGTACAGTAAGAAAAATCCCCCTAAATCCCCCTTAGAAAGGGGGACTTTTACTGCCCCCCTTTCTAAGGGGGGTTGGGGGGATAAAGGTGTACCACATAACAGCGAAAACTGCTGTATCAAATTCGGTGGAATCGTTACACCTTGGTGACAATAAGGCTCCAAGGCTCCAATAAGTGTTTAGCCGGATTTGATATCACTTATAATTCCCTTATACCTTCCTTTAACTGGTCACCATTGCCTAACACCTAACACCTAAACCTGCCACCTAATCAAGGATTTGAATTAAGGTTTCGGAGCTAGAATCACTGGCTGAGGTAGAATCATTAACCATGGTAGTTGTTTGCTCCAAGGGAATACTACTACCCCTTTTGAACCTTTTGAACCTTTTGAACCTCTTGAACCTCTTGTATTTCTTAAACTTTTTGCAATTAGCATCAGCAACTACAATATAACTCCTGCCATCATCATCGGCTCGGCCAATGACGCTAAATTCACCGCTGTGACTAACAAGCACATCGGTGTAGTCAGGGTCGCCAGGAGAGAGGTACTCGAAAGTTATTTCTTGAGTCTGATAATTTTTGATCGTCAGACTACCTATTTCATCACCTGCAGAGAAGGACACAACCGAGGAAGAGGAACTTGAATACTCGATCGTTTGGATAACAGATCCACCAGACTGGTAGTCGGCTTCGTCATCGAAAATTTGAATCAAGGTTGCAGAACTAAAATTACCCACTACTCTAAATTCTGTAGCAGCACTAACAGTTCTCTGGAAGAAAACATTGCAGTAACCCTTACCTTTTTTGCCTCTCTTGTACCTCTTGTATCTTTTCGCCCTCTTCCTTTTACCACCCTTACCCTTAGCAAAAACATTATAAACCTCATCCCCATCATCGAACATACTAGGGGAGGCAGTTTCCTCGCTAGCTTCCTGGGAATTGTCAGCAGAGAGATACTCGAAGGTTAGTTCCTGGGGTTTAGCGATACCGAGGGAACTAACTTTCTCTCCATCGGCAACTAAATTAGTATCCGAAGTGTCACTGAACTCACTAGACTCTAAGGCAACAACTTGAGCCATCACATTGGCTGGGCTAGTTGCAAACCCTAAACACAAAACTAGACATCGGAGAAATTTCAACCTTGAAGATGTATTTGGCATATGATTTTAATCTAGGTTAATATCTCATTATGACAGAAGGTAGGTGGCAGAAACCACCCTTAACCCCTCCAAGGAGGCTCACAAGGGTAGGTTTTTTACATAAGATACTAGGGTCGGTGAGACAAGGAGGACAAGGAGGGGAAGTAGACAAGGAAGAAAGAAGGTTGCAAGGGAGAAGGGAACTATAAGTGATTATCCCTTCCTTGATATAACACCTAAAATATCTAAGGTTCAAAAATATCCAATTGCTCCATGGCTGTTTGTTGACTATTGTGCTTCAACCCTGGTGAGGTTTGTTGAATCCCTTTGCGCAATCCCATGGCAATCTTACTGTGCTTTTCGATTTGTCTCATTACCTGCTTGGCTCGCTTAATTACTGGGGCTGGTAAACCCGCTAAACGTCCGGCTTCGATACCATAGGAACGATCGGCTCCTCCCGGTTGTACTTGGTGCAGGAAGATGATTTCGTTGGGTAATTCTTTCACGGTTACCTGATAGTTAGCCACATTAGTCAGAATAGAAGCTAGTTCGTTGAGTTCGTGATAATGGGTGGCAAAAATAGTACGAGCCTGAATTTCTGTAGCTAGATATTCGGCAACAGCCCAAGCAATGGAAAGACCATCAAAAGTCGCAGTACCACGTCCAATTTCATCGAGGAGAACTAGGGATAGGGGAGTAGCATGGTTGAGGATATTAGCGGTTTCATTCATTTCTACCATGAAAGTCGATTGGCCCGTTGCTAGGTCATCTACTGCTCCCACACGGGTAAAAATGCGATCGCATTTGCCCAAGGTTGCCTCCCTAGCAGGAACAAAACTCCCGGTTTGCGCCATCAGTTGGATTAATCCTACTTGCCGCAGATAGCAACTCTTGCCACTGGCATTGGGTCCGGTGAGAATAATTAAGTCGGGTTTGTCATCGGTTGCTGGTTGCTCTGGGGTCTGACTACTGCCTAGGTGAGCGGAATTGGGTACAAAGAAACCGGCAGGCAGGGACTGTTCCACCACCGGATGTCGTCCTTCAACGATCCGAATTTTCCGACCTTCCACCATTGTGGGGCGGCAGTATCCCTGATATACTGCTACTTCGGCTAAACCACCGAGAATATCGATCGCGGCAACAGCCCGGGAGACTTTGCGAATTTCATCTGCAAGCTCTGCAACTTCGGCTCTCAAACCGGCAAAAATCTCGTATTCTAACTGATTCAAGTCTTCTTTCGCCGTCAGGATCTGGGCTTCCCGTTCCTTTAATTCTGGGGTAATATAGCGTTCTTCATTAGTTAGGGTTTGCTTGCGGATGTAGTTATCGGGAACTTGATCGGCTTTAGAACGGGAGATACTGATATAGTAGCCAAAGGTTTTGTTAAACCCGACTTTGAGGTTGGAGATCTCGGTACGTTGTCTTTCCGTTACTTCTAAATTAGCAATCCACTGCTGATTAGCCTCGGCGTTACTGCGCATCAGGTCTAATTGGGAATTAATGCCAGGGCGAATTAAGTTGCCTTCAGTTAGATGCAAAGGAGGTGATTCGACGATATGAGCCTGGATTTTTGCCCCTAGCTTTTCCAAGTTGGCTGGTACTTGTTGTAAGGCTCGAAGATAGGGAGCATTACCATTAGCTGCCAATTCCGCCAGTTCTGGCAATTTTAACAGAGAATCCGCTAGAGCCACTAAGTCTCGTCCATTGGCTTTACCGGAACTAGCACGTCCTGTAAGTCTTTCTAAATCATATATAGATCGTAACAGGTGTCGTAAATCTTCCCGCAATTGGGTATTTTCCATTAACTCCTGGATCGTATCGTGCCGCGCTTGAATACCCTTGAGGTCTAATAACGGTTGAAGCAACCAACGACGTAAGGCTCTACCCCCCATAGAAGTACTAGTTCGATCCAAAGCCCAAAGCAGGGAACCGTGAAAAGTATTATCCCGGACAGTAGCAGTAATTTCCAGATTGCGGCGACTCTGGTGGTCTAGGAGCAAATAATCGGCGATGGTATAAGTACGGAGAGTTTGGAGAGCAACATGGGTTTGTTTTTGCGTCTCCTCCAAATATTCTAACAAACCACCAGCAGCACGAACCCCCAAAGGCAGATGTTCACAACCCATACCTTCTAGCGATCGCACTTTAAATCTTTCCAAGAGCCGCTGTCTAGCTTCTGCTTGGGAGAAAGGAGTTTGGGGACGAAAAGTATAGCAAAAGGAAGGAGGCAAACATTCCGGCAAATGTTCCGAAGTTTCCCCAGGGCGCAACATACTCCCTAAATCGGGAGCATTGGTAGGAATAAGCACCTCCGAAGGTTGCAAGCGCATCAATTCTTGGAGGAGCACTTCTAAATCCTCAGCCTGGGTAGTGAAGAATTCTCCCGTAGAAATATCCGAGTAAGCCAAACCCCAATGATTACCAGCAATTACCACCCCCGCCAGGAAATTATTACGACGGGCATTAAGCATTCCCTCATCGAGTAAAGTACCAGGAGTAATAATCTGGGTAATTTCCCGACGCACCTGGCGTCCCTCTTTAGCCGCCGTAGCCGCATCTTCTACCTGATCACAAATGACCACCGCATAGCCTTTTTCCACTAGCATAGTGCAATAGCGTTCCAAGACATGCTGGGGAACCCCCGTCATCGGCACTCGTCCAATCCCCTTACCCGCCTCCTTACTCGTCTCGACTAACTCCAGTTCCTCCGCCAGCTTCCTAGCATCCTGAAAAAAGGTCTCATAAAAATCTCCCACCCGGTAGAGTAACAAAGCGTGAGGATATTTTTCCTTGATTTGTACAAAATGCTGCATCATCGGCGTCAGCTTCTCGTGATTTACTGTCCGATAGTCAGCATTTTCTGGAGGAACGCGCTTAGCTGCGGCAGTAGCGCGGGAAGTTAGCTTAGTCCCTGAGGATTCGGGATTGGTCATTGGTCATTGGTCACTGGTCGTTGGTCATTGGTAATTATAATGTGTGTTCTGGTGTGCCTACCCATAGTGTGATCGCGTTATTTGCCGTGGCACACCTTAAATGGTGGAATAAGTAGGTTGGGTGTAGCGGTAGCGAAACCCAACAGGATCGCATATTTCGTCTTTGTTTCACTAGCGTGGCGCGACACAGCTAAAATAGTAGAAGAGGTAGCTTGGGTATAGCTTTAGAAAGTGACCCAACAAGGGAGGGAGTTGTGTTGGGTCTCGTTGCCTCGACCCAACCTACATTTTAAAGAAATTTATCTAATTCAATTGGATACATAGACGAGATCTTGTCAACAAGGTTTTGTCGTTCCAATTCATAAGCTATAAAAGGTGCTTTCTCTTTGAGAAACGAAAATGGGTATTGTCCTTGGCAAAAAGGAAACAACCAGCTCTCTCTACTTTGAATACAACTATCTTCATCATTGAGTTTCAAGCGATTGATGGTGCTAATAACTTTTTGTCTGATGTGCTCATCTAGAGATGAGCCAGGTTTCATATGCAACGAAGGAAAATCAAGTACAAACCACCCAGGTTGGATAGTAAATGGATCAAGAACATCTTGAAAAGTCCATTTTCTGGCATTTAGCAATTGACAAGAAAGACGATAATTTCTCCATTCATATGCTTGATTCGGAGCTACAGATTTAGGTATAAAGTGATCAATCGTCGGAGTTCCTTGAGCAGGAGGTATCCACTGAGCTGAATAAGCACAAATCCGATTGTATGCCCTACAAAGGTCATTTATCGCTGCCGTCCAATAGTCTCGATTCTTCCAAACTTTAGGATGAGGCTCTTGCTGTAAGAATGCCAATCCCTTGACTCTGACTTTTTGATTAAAATCAGACGGTTCAGGTTGTAGTTGAACAGGAATCACAACTGAACTCCATGCTGTTGGGCAAAAAATATCCAGCGAGGCCAAAAGTTATCGTCCTCAGCCAGAGCATTCTTAAGCTTTTCGGATGTTATTCTTATTTCTTCTGAGCTGGGATTTTCCTGATCTTGCAACGATTTTGCTATTCTGATTGCATTTTCTCTCTCAATAGAACTAGCTAAACCCAAGCCAAAAACATCTGACGTAAGCCAAGCATCAACACGTCCTCGGCGAATGAAGGGAATTTCCTTAAGTTCCACTTCACTGTGATCCAGCAAGTTTTTTCTAGGCAAATCTAAATGAAACAATTTATCTACTCTCTCATCAAATTTTGTCTCGACAGAAGCCATTACCAAAGGCGAGTGGGTAGCTACCATAAGTTGTACTTGTAAATCACTTTCCAAGTCTTGCCTGATATCCAATAAAGCCGATAAAATTACTCTTTGCCACTGCGGATGTAGATGAGCTTCCAATTCATCAATTAAAATAACCATTCTTCTCTGGGGTTCTTTGCGGATCAATCTAGATTGAATCTTATGCTCTTCCCATGCCCAGACAATGAGGTAAGCAAGTGTAATAACACGACGAACTCCAGCAGAAGTATAAACTATGGGAACACTCCCATAAGAATGCTCAATTGTCGGCATTGATCTAACATCATAGGGAATTCTTACAGGTTCCCCTGGTCTTAAAATACCTAAATCACTCTGTTCAGGAGGCGATAGGCGTTCTAAGACTTTCTTCAAAGTATTGAAGGGAGAATTTTCGGGTCTACTTTGCCATTGAATCCAATCTTGAAGCAAACCATTGATAAAATTAATTCTTCGCCCTCCTATCTTAATATCACGACCATTCCAAACCTCATCTCTAGTAAAAACAAATGGTCGTGGAGTTGAATCACTCTCACTCAGTTCTTGAATTGCTAAATATTCTTTCGCCGGATCCCAAACTGCAAACGAGCCATCAACCTTGGCATATACTAACAATCCAGGTATAGTAGGGCGTTTCTTAGGCAACTTCCAACTCTGAGTTTTCCAGTCATAAGATACTTGTATACTTTCAGATTCGGAATCTCCTGATATTTGAAATTTTATAGTAGGTGATTTTTCCTCGATATCTGCCATCGGGTATGCTTGTAATCCTGCCCATTTTCCAGTTAAAGCCCACCAAGCACAATCAAGTAGAAAAGTTTTTCCCAATCCATTATCTCCGGTGATCAGAGTGAGCCTCTCACCTGGTTGAAACAATAATTTTTTTGCTAGCCCTACCCCTTGAATTTCTAGTAGACGCAATGTCCCGCCTTCTTCAGGCATCGAATCTGGTGGACTAACAATCACAGAGCTTAAATCTCTCCAAGAAATCTGATCATTTTGAAAAATATCTTCCAATAAATTTACAGTAGGTACGGAAACATCAAATAAAGCTTCTTTTTCATTCTCATTAACCAGAAATTCGCTAAATAAGAAATCAATTAGATCAGCAGCAGTTGTATTTGAAGACCATTTTTTATTTCTATAAAGCCATACTGCTAAATGAAAAGTTGGGATTAATTCTTTACCAGTTTTAGCTAAATTATCCCGAAGTACTTGAATATAATTTGTTTGCCATCCCCATTCAGTAGTAGTTGGATGAATAAAGGCATTGGCAAACTTACCTCTAGTTCTCGTATTTTGCGATCCTGAGCTTGGATACTTTGGTGATAGCCACCGTTGGCTTGGATTAGATGTATCAAAAACCTGATAATAAAAATTAGAGTTGTCATCTGGCTTAAAATATCTATCTAAAAACTCTCTTTCTACCAAGTTAATGGGGAATTGGATTGCTTCGCCAACCGGCAACTGCTCTTTTTTACATGCCAAGAAAGTAATTCCATAAAATGGATGGAGAGACTTTAAGAGTTCTAAAGATTCTCTGATCTGCTCTATTTTCAGAAACATATGATCCCTCAAAGAGCGTTTAAAGTTCTAACCATGCAACTGCCAAAGTCAGGATTATCTATCCCAGTAGCAGCTTTTCCTGATTCTAATGCTACTCTAATGGTAGTTCACCTCCAGTTAACTCTGCAAGCTTCATCAACTATACTACAATATGTTGTCAAAACTGATAGCTTGGTATTGAATGCTTACCTACCAGAAGCAACGGCTATTTCTTCCAAGGAAATTTCGTAGCCATCTCAGTTAGTGCTGAAAAGACGAGATAAAGGATGAGTACACCAACGCTGAGGAGAAAAAGAACCAAGTCGTTGTTCATGCTTGATATAGAGGTAATCATTGGGTATATGCTCAATCTACACTAGACTTTTTGTACAAATCCAGTTTTACTGCGGTGCGTTAGTGCAGCGTAACACACCCTACGATTACTGATGTTGGGTTGAGGAACGAAACCCAACCTACAACTACTCAATTCTCAATTCTTGTAACTGCTGAAACTCTACCATAGAACCAATAACAATCGCTCTTCTGTGAAGTTCCTTCAAAACTGAGACATCTTCTATTTGATTAATCACTTCACTCACTTCTGGTGGCACTACTTCAAACCGTACTGTCAACGCTTCGATTATCGATTCGCGAGAGTTTTGCACAACACCCTGTTGTATTCCTCTGATTTCCATATGGCTAAGTAAAGGCACAATTAAGAATTTAGAATTTAGAATTTAGAATTTAAGGGGCGCATTGAATGCGCCTTTATTACATGCGCCTCCATTACTATTTTTCCCATCTATTCCTTTGACCTCTGTGCCATTTTTTGGTATCTTATTAAACAATAGAGTAGGTGTGCGCCTGTAGAGTCTGGAAAATTATTACAGGCTTTATGAGTTGAGAATTGAGAATGGGGAATAAGAATTTATCGTCCAAGTTCAATTTTATTGAACTTGATCGCACTTAACGCACTACTCGAACTTCAAGGTCAAGACTAAGACTACTCCATAACCGATCAGTGGTTAAAACCGGCAAGTTTAGAGAAAGACCTAGTGCCAGACAAGCTCGATCACCAAGTGAAAGTCCGATTGACTTGGTAGTTGGACGGAGCATTCCAGCTTTTAATGCTTGTTCTTCATTGAAAGAGACAACTTCCATACTTAGGCTAGAAAGAATCTGCTTGATATCCTCTTCCGGAATGCCTGCTTCTGCTAACTTTGCTATAACTTCAGATAAATTGACCGTGCTAATTACCGCATTACCAATAAATCGTGCAATCTCTTCGCTACCATTTTCTTGGTTGAGTAATGCCAACACAGCAGAAGCGTCAATAACAACTCTACTCACGCAAAGCCTCCTCCCGACGCTCTTGAATCAATTCTTCAGAAAGTTTTCTACTAGTAGGAACATACTGCCTCAAAATCGCTTGGGCAGTTTCTACAGAAGCTTGAGTGTAATTTTGGGTTGGTTGCTCTTCTATTACCAGAACAGCATTGTACTCTCCTGCTGGCATATCTACAGGAAAATTGACTAATAATCTGCCATTATTTGCTACAGTTACTGTTACCTCTATGGTTTTCATAATAGGATAAGTATGTGCCTATACACAAAATACCACTATTGATAACATTTTAGGGCAAGGTAATCCTGAGTTTTAGCTGTGCCACGACATTAAGTAAATCTACTCACGACTCCAGTTAACTCTGCAAGCTTGAGCTCTGATGCTACAGCATACTACAGAAAACTAATAGCTTAAGTCCATTTTAATAGACTTAATTTTTCGGCTTTACCTTAAGTTATATCATGTCCTGACGATCGCACAATCAGCCCGACACAATGGGTTAGACTGGGTGCTGATGGCTCAGTTCAGACAACTTTATCCATCGAATTCTTATAAAAATCAGAAAAATGTTTAAACCCAATCAGCTTAAAACAATAATTATTACTGCGATTACAACCCTAATCTTTCTCCTGGTTGCATCTCGCAATCACGCTGCGTTTAGCTACCCATCTTATAGCATATTGCGCACAAATGACCCGATCGTCATTGATGGCAAATTAGATGAGCCAGCCTGGATAGCAGCCCCGGATGTAGGTGATTTTGAATTTCCCTGGTGGGAGTCAGGGAGGCAAGAACAAACAGTCAGTAAAATGCTGTGGGATGATGATCATCTATATGTATTTTTTCTCGTTGAAGATGCCCATATTTGGGCAGAACAAACCCAGCGAGATAGCGCAGTTTTCAAGGATGATTGTGTAGAAGTATTTTTCGCACCCAATCCCGACAAACCCCTGAGCTATTTTAACATTGAAATGAATGTGCGGGGAGCATTTCTGGATCAATTTCATCCCCAAGGTCCACAGTCATCCACCTCGGAATGGAATGGTGAGGGCATCCAAATTGCTACCTCAATTGTCGGCACATTAAATGACGATAGTGATACAGATCAATATTGGATTTTAGAAGCTGCGATTCCCTTTAGCAATTTTACTAACATCGCTAAGAACACACCACCTAAGCCAAGAGAAATTTGGCATCTCAACCTTAACCGCCTAGGTGGTAAGACAAATCGACAGTACAGCCAATGGTCTCCTAGCCAAACTCCGAAACCTCAGTTTCATGCACCTCAAGATTTTGGTCGTGTGACATTTGTCGAAGTAGAGAGTCCATTTTAAACTCCGAAGAAACACTCTGGCTAATGGCTAATTGTTAATTGCTAATGGCTAATTGCTGAGATCTTGAACATTGACCTGTGAAAATAGGCAACAGGCAACAGGCTATGTTATAAAAATGGGAGCATCCCATTTCGGCGAGTTGTCTCCTTAAAGACAGCTGAACCCCTTGTCATGTCGTTTGTTGGGTAATGTTTTTTCCAAAATGGGATGCTCCCATAAAAGTGGCTGGCCGTGAAATTCAACAAACTCCTTAACAAGAAAAATAATAATAATTATGAATCTCCGGAACCTTGGAGGATAAACTCCAGCTTCAAGGTCTAAGTCTGCTGCCAGAACAGGATTTCCTTCTTCATTAATGTATGCTCGTGAGAATCTCTTATTTTTATTCCATTCATTTATCTCATTCAGAGTTACCCTTATCCCCGTAAACTCTATATAAAGTTGTATATCTTTTTCTGAATGAAACACAATAGCTTTATATTGACCAATTGGAAATGAGTAAACACCATTGTCTAATTTTTGGTAACCAAGCTCAAGGGATTCTAACGTTTCCTCCAATAACTTTGACGATCCAAAAGTAACAATCTTTTCCTCAGAAACATTTTGCGCTTGAGTAATTTCAGCTGTCAGCATAATGCTGGAGTAAGGTATTAAAGTGAGACCTGCCATGAAAAATACTCTCATAAACAGGCATTTTCCAATAAACGACATTTTACTCATAAGGCTTCCTGAAGATTTAAACGTCCATATCTTATCATCTATACAGACAAATTATCAGTAGATGGAAAACTTTTTGCTAAGTGAGCGATCGCTGACGGGGTGACAATAATAGCTAAAACTCATGTATATCAATGCTTTTGGCCAGCACCGATAGAGGAAAAATAGGCGTGTTTTTCTCCGAATTGGGTAAATCATTCCTCATGAAGCCTCCTCAAAGCCTATAAAATCGTTGAGACGCTTAGGTCAAATCAACCTTGGGAGGAAGTTCCGCTGCTTGATACCGACTTGCTCCATATTTTGTGGCTTTTGGAGGCAGAGTTTGGGAACGTTGACACCCCCCGAGTTTAATCCTTTTACCTGTGGAACGCTGAATCAGGTAGCTAGGTTTGCTTTGTTTTGGCATAAGACTCTCTAATAATTATTCTAGAACCCCATGCTACCTTGCCAACATCGAGGTTTCTGGAGATGTCTATTGATGAAACATGGTGCAATAAATGTAGGTTGGGTCGAGGCAACGAGACCCAACACAATCCCCTAACAGAGTTGGGTCTCGCGATCGCTCTACCCAACCTACCTACTCTACTACTTATCCCACTAGCGATCGCTTCAAAGATCAACTAGCGCTAACAGCCGAAAGCTGAAGACTTTGATTTAGCTTTGCCATACCTTGGGGCTCATGTAGATATTTACCAACTGTTGGAGGTTGATAAATTTCGTTATACAAACATAAGCTAAGAGGATTTTTGGCAACAAACTGCATCATTTTTTGATGCGCTTTACCTCTAAAGAACTCTTTGAGACTCTTTTCGGAGCGCCAATAACTAACCATAACCAATTCTTGGGGGCCACAAAGACCTGCTTTAACCTGCACACAGCCTTCAATAAGTCGAACCCGTCAGCAATTGAGCATCAATACCAAACCAGTCCCGACTTAGTTGGTAGAAGTCATCAGTGCCGAATACCCATTCTTTTTTCCCATGTTCCTGATTCCCCGTAGGGGCGTATTGCATACGCCCTTATCTGGCATACGCCCTTATCTGGCATACGTTCTCTACAACGAATGGCTTCCCCCTTATTAAGGTGGACGGGAGGGGGATTCAAAGGGGGATGCGAGGGGGATTCAAGGGGGATCAATAATGTACCGCTTGCGCAGAGCAAACTGCTGTATCGACAGGGCAGGTTTTGTCCAAAAGTTATCGTAGAATTCAATAAGATATCCGATTACCGGCAAGGTGATCGACAGGGCGGGTTTTGTCTGAGAGTTATTGTAGAATTCGATAAGATATCCGAATTACCGGCAAGGTGATCGACAGGGCGGGTTTTGTCCAACAGTTATGGTAAAATGCGATAAGATATCTCATTACCCGCCCTTACAAATTCTTAATTCTTAATTCGCTAAGATACGAAAGTATAGATAAGGCCACGGTATGCGATCGCTACATCATCTCTGGGATTAAGGAATAGATGTAGGTTGGGTCGAGGCAACGAGACCCAACATTGGAATTGGCTGTGTTGGGTCTATATGTGAAAAATGGGATGCTACCGAAATTTTCGGTTATCCACAAGGTTATGGACAGGACGGGTTTTGTCTATGGGTTATCGTAAAATACGATAAGATATTCCATTACCGGTAAGGTGATCGACAGGGCGGGTTTTGTCTGAGAGTTATTGTAGAATTCGATAAGATATTCCATTACCGGTAAGGTGATCGACAGGGCGGGTTTTGTCTGAGAGTTATTGTAGAATTCGATAAGATATCCGAATTACCGGCAAGGTGATCGACAGGGCGGGTTTTGTCCAACAGTTATGGTAAAATGCGATAAGATATCTCATTACCCGCCCTTACAAATTCTTAATTCTTAATTCGCTAAGATACGAAAGTATAGATAAGGCCACGGTATGCGATCGCTACATCATCTCTGGGATTAAGGAATAGATGTAGGTTGGGTCGAGGCAACGAGACCCAACATTGGAATTGGCTGTGTTGGGTCTATATGTGAAAAATAGGATGCTCCCGAAATTTTCGGTTATCCACAAGGTTATGGACAGGGCAGGTTTTGTCTAACCGTTATCGTAAAATACGATAAGATATCCGATTACCGGCAAGGTGCTCGACAGGGCGGGTTTTGTCTGAGAGTTATCGTATTTTACGATAAGATACAACGCTTTGCACTCTAATGAAGTAAACTCTTCTAAAAGTCCCCCTTATTAAGGGGGATTTAGGGGGATCAATAATGTACCGCGTAGCAGAGCAAACTGCTGTATCAACATGGCAGGTTTTGTCTAACCCTTATCGTAAAATACGATAAGATATTCCATTACCGACAAGGTGCTCGACAGGGCAGGTTTTGTCTAAGAGTTATCGTAAAATACGATAAGATATCCCATTACCGGCAAGGTTATCGACAGGGCGGGTTTTATCTGAGAGTTATTGTAGAATACGATAAGATATCCCATTACCGGCAAGGTTATCGATAGGCCGGGTTTTGTCTAAGAGTTATCGTAGAATGCGATAAGATATCCGATTAGCGGCAAGGTGATCGACAGGCCGGGTTTTGTCTGAGAGTTATCGTAAAATACGATAAGATATCC
>JAAHGR010001169.1 GCA_010672425.1 Symploca sp. SIO2E6 | reverse complement strand
AGCCAGTTGCTGGAAAAAAATCCCCACTCACCGAGTAAACTACTTGAAGGAAAACAGCATCAATGAGCAATCCAACCTAACACCTAATACCTAACACCTAATACCTAACACCTAATACCTAATACCTACAGATGATTAACCAAGCACCTACCTCATTGCTTTGCCTCACTGTAGCACCAGCTCAGGTGTTGCGTGGTTCTCAAGCACTGACCCTTTCAGTAGAGGCGATCGCCGGTTTGGGACATCGTCCCTTAGTTGTTGGAGGCGATCGCACTTTGGCTAGCCTCGCACCACAACTACAAGTTATCCTCGAGCAACAGCAACTAACCTCTTCTTTGGTATCCTATAGTCCTGATTGCAGTGAGGCATCCCTAGCATCCCTAAGAGCAGCTGTGACTAAGCACCAAGCTGATGTCATTATCGGCATTGGTGGCGGTAAAGCCTTAGACACAGCCAAACTCCTAGCGCACCAATGTCATTTACCAGTTGTCACTATACCTACCTCTGCTGCTACCTGTGCTGCTTGGACAGCTTTGTCTAATATCTATTCTGAGCAGGGTGCTTTCCAGTATGATGTGAGTCTTGACCATTGTCCCAATTTGCTAGTGCTCGATTACAGCCTCATTCAGACAGCACCCCAACGAACCCTAGTAGCAGGCATTGGTGATGCCTTGGCGAAGTGGTATGAAGCCTCTGTTAGCAGTGGTGGTGACTCTGCTACTTTGATTATTGCTGCTGTACAACAAGCAAGGGTACTGCGGGATATCCTACTGCAAAAATCAGCAGAGGCTCTCCAAGAACCGGGGAGTGCCGTTTGGCAGGAAGTAGTAGATGCCACTGTCTTACTAGCTGGTGTTATTGGTGGTTTGGGAGGTGCTCAATGTCGTACCGTTGCTGCTCATGCTGTCCATAACGGCTTAACCCATTTATCCGCAGCACACCATGCCTTACATGGGGAAAAAGTAGCCTATGGGATTCTGGTACAACTGCGTCTAGAAGAAATGCTTCAAGGCAACCAACTAGCTGCCGCAGCCAGGCAACAGTTACAATCATTCTACACGGAGATTGGTCTGCCCCAAACTTTGGATGATTTAGGATTAGGAGAAATTACCCTAGCAGAGTTAAAGCAAGTAGCGACAGTTGCTTGTCAGGAAAATTCCGATATCCATCGCTTACCATTCCCAGTCATGCCAGAACAGTTAATGGCAGCAATGGTCTCCACTACAACAACCCCAGTTGACAGAAGTCAGGGGGTTGTAGATTGCAGATTTTAGATTTTAGATTTTAGATTGATCCTTGCTGAAGCAGACTATGATTCTTGCCAAATCTCCCAAACCGACAACTATTGCTCTTCCTGACCATACCCAGTTACCGGAGTCTGATGGTACATTTGTGTTCGCGGAGCGTGCCGTAGGCAAAAATTTTCAAGAACATCCTCAAAGCGTTTTATTAACCTACTCTATCAGACCCATCTTGCAGCAACTTCATCCCGATGGACAGTATCCTTGGCTACGTTGGTGGGATAATCAAGGAAATCTGTTGTTAACTGGGGATGAGCGCTCACAGTTATTAACCTCTCAATTGGAGCAAGAACGACAACGAGCTGAGCGACTAGCAGAACAGTTACGCCAAATGGGAATTGACCCTGATCAAATGTAATGATAAAAGGACACTCTCACCAATAACTAGCTCTCCCATGATTCTTGCCAAATTT
>JAAHGR010001168.1 GCA_010672425.1 Symploca sp. SIO2E6 | reverse complement strand
TGCCAGCGAGCCTTGTAGACCTTTGCGACGACTAGAGCGTCGATCTCGAAGTTGTTGGTTATGAATACCAGGAGCTTTCCGGACTGCGCGTCCCGGAAGCTTACCCTTCTCAGGTCGTGAGGATAGCGCCTCCTGGTCTTCGGACCGTTGAGGCGAACGGTCTGGTCGGACCTCAGTCCCGTGGACTTGTCCACCGGTCGGGACTCGCGGACGTAGCAGCTCATGTTGGACTTGGCCCTGGTCACGAAGAAGGCCTGGGCGGAATGGATGTCCGCCAGGCGGAGGAAGTCGTCGTATCCGCGATCCAATACATAGAAGGCTCCGGCTTCGAAGACGATCCAATCCAAGGCGTTGACGTCGTGGACCTTCCCCTCCGTGACCGCGATGAACGCGGGGATCGAGCCGTTGAGGTCGATCATGGCGTGGAGCTTGACCGCGGACTTCCTCCTGCGGAATCGAGCCCATGGGAAGAGGCTCATGCACAGGTCTATCGTGGAGGCGTCGATGGCGTAGACAACTTCCTCGATGTCGGAGATGTATCGTTCCTTGGAATACAGCTTGCGTGCCTTGCGGATGAGGATCTGCGCGAGATCGAAGTAGACCTTCCAGCTGCGATGCTCGTTTGCGTAGGCGAGGTTGGTTCGCGTCACCGACCCTCGGATCCCCATTGCGTAGAGCAGGTTGGCTTGGGATGCGAGGCACGCCTCGATGTCGCGCAGGCTCTCCCTGAAGGTGAGCTGGGCGAAGGCCATGCAAAGGAACTGGTCCCTTGCTGTGAAGCTCCTGCTATCTCGAGGCATGGGATGGTTGGATACGCATCGCTGGAACTGCTTTCTGTCGATGGAATCGCAGATCTGAGTGAAAACAAGACGGCCGACATTCATAACGGCCAGTCTCAATAAGGACCGATTTCGGTGGAATCGAATTCAAATGCGTGACACAGTAAGATCGATCTTTCCTATTGATCATCTTTAACTTACGAAACTGCGACACCCTCTTAACTGGACACTAGTGAACAGAAACAGCGATTCACCAGTGAAGTCTGATGGTATACGAGAACTCTCCCTCAATTTCCGCACCAGAAACTCAAGCGAGAATAGTCATCAGCGGAGCCTCTGGATGGCTTGGATGCACCATAGCAGATCAAGCTGCTAGGATGCACAGATCCATAGCTCTCGACATCGAAGGATCTCCCTCTAAATCACAGCTCGTAGCAAATCTCGCGAGCCAAGACTCCGTCGAAAAACTTCTAATGCAATACCACGAGCATGAACTAAAGGCTGACACCTTTATTCACTGTGCGGGACTTGCCCACCGTCCCAACGAAACCGATTCTATCAAGAAAGCAATGTGGGCGGTAAACGACCGAGGCACCGCACGGGCTCTCGAGTTTTGCGAACGCGCGGGCATCTCAAAGTTCTTATACGTTAGCGCAATCGCCGGATACGACTGGACAAAAGAGACGCCCGCCAAAGAGACAGATATCCTAAACCCAAAAACTGAATACGCAAAATCGAAGTTGGCAGGTGAAGAGCGCACTCTGAACGCCCCAATCGATGGGAGGGCCGTCCGGCTGGCAACCGTATTCGGATCCGGAGACAAGGCAAATTTTCTTAAACTGTCCTTTGCCGGGGATTATGAATCGTCGTCGTTTTAGGGCTCGGGACAGTTTAAGAAAATTTGCCTTGTCTCCGGATCCGAATACGGTTGCCAGCCG
>JAAHGR010001167.1 GCA_010672425.1 Symploca sp. SIO2E6 | reverse complement strand
TGATAAGGACGGCAATTCTTTCCCTGGGAAAATTAGGAGACAGTGCAGCTTTATCCCACTTGCAAGGGAAATTAGCTGATGAGCAAGCTGGTATTCCCCAGGTTGCCAAGATTGCTATATCCCAAATCGAAAGTTGTAGCAATGACTGATACTTAAGGCTTGGGAGAATAATATCAAGGAAAGGATAAACAGTTATAATTCCCGAATACCTTGCAACCTTCTTTCTTCCCTCGGAGCCTCGGAGCCTCGTGTTTCTCGATAGTAGATTCAAAGCTTTGAAGTATAACGGCTAAATTAAGTGACGGCTATTACTGGAAGCATCCTTACCAAAATCTTTTGCCTCTCCACGCCAAAGTATTGTTAAACTAGACTTTCGCGATAAGTTCACAACTTCTGCGCCGTTTTCCGCTTGCTGCTTTTGCAAATCAGCAAAGATGGCTTTCAAATCATGATTGAATGAACGAGAGTATTCTTCACGAATTTTGTGAATTTCTTCGACAATCTCATCCTGAAACATCATCAATCTCCAAGCAATTCATAGGGTGTACAAAGAATCGGTAACTCGTATCCCAAATCAAAACTGACCTGTGCCAGTTTTTTCTGAATTTGGGCATTGGCAATGTGCTTGCAGTTCCATGTAAGCAGATAATCCATGCCATGAACTGTTGCGGCTGCAATATGAATAGCATCAACATCAGCTTTTGCTGGAAGGTTACTGCGTCCTAAAAATTGCTCGGCTAGATCAAGCACAGATTGATTTAGGTCAAGTAACGCAAGAGAGCGAACAATTTTTAGTCGTTGAGATGCGATTTTAGCATCTCCTTGGGAAGTTTCTTTCACAACTGCTTGGGATGAGTAGAGTTGGAAATCGCTGCGGCGCGTATCCCACCACTCTATCGTTATCTGAGTATTGGCAGCTACAATCACATCTCTGCTTGGTCGAGCAGTAAGGTAGCCTAAGATACTGGTTTCAATGTAGATAGTTTCCACTCATACATAACTGAGCACAAGCCTCTTAATTTTAACTCATATCGTTATTCTTGATTAATTCGGCTAGGCAAAAATCCTTGAAGGTTGTCCTTAGGCGATCGCTTTCCTGGGGAGCACGTCAACATTGGCTCAAAGTGGGAATTAGTGGGTGTCAATAGAATTTGCTGAATAATTCTCGTGTAGGTGTTAATGGTTGTTGGGTAATCTCCTCAACCCACCCGAAGATCCCCGACTTCTCAATTAAACCCGTGATTCCCTCAACAAACCGGTAGAAGAAGTTGGGGATCTAGAACTTTTGCGTCCGGTGCGTCAGCCTGGTTTGTTGCCTTTGTCTTGATTTTGTGTTACTATTTTACAATGGGGAAATGTGCGCACATATATACTCTGAGTGTCAGAGGCAGGCAAGATGCCTGTTCCACAAGAATTTAATGAAGAGAATTTGGTACAAAGCGAGATGCTTGCGATCAGCTTCGCTGGTGCCCAAAGCAATCGCGAGATATCGTCAACCACATTACAGATACAGCGCTTCGCGCTGTTATGAGGTACAGTAGAGGTGAAGGTATTTTATGGTGATTTAGAGGTGATGAAAGCATATTCAGTAGATTTGCGATATTGGTAGGCTGTTTACCGAATTTTCTCTAACCATCGCCGCGGCTGTCGTATTCTCATCATTGGTGGCTTTGACGCTGTCACCGATGTTGGCGTCAAAGATTCTGAAATCCAATGATG
>JAAHGR010001166.1 GCA_010672425.1 Symploca sp. SIO2E6 | reverse complement strand
TCTAGAGATCACGGAAACAACCATCATGAACGATGCAGCCTCTGGATTTTCCATACTAGAGCAACTCAAAGCTTTAGGGATTCAGCTTTCCATCGACGACTTTGGCACTGGCTACTCATCCTTGGCTCGTTTGCATCAGTTGCCGATTGATACCTTAAAAATAGACCGATCCTTTGTCGCTGGTATCGGTGTTGAGGCAGATAGTTTAGAAATTACTCGGACAATTGTCAAGTTGGCTCACAGTTTAGAGATGGATTTGATTGCCGAAGGGATCGAAACCCCCCAGCATCTGGCACAATTGCGATCGCTTCAATGTGAGTATGGACAGGGGTATTGGTTCTCTAAACCTCTGGATAAGGTTGGTGCGGAGGCATTACTCGCTGCTCCCTCGCAATGGTAAGTTGTTGTTTGTCGTTGGTTGTTTGTTGTTTGTTGTTTGTCGTTGGTTGTTGGTCGTTTGTTGTTTGTCGTTGCTTGTTGGTTGTTTGTTGTTTGTCGTTGGTTGTTGGTTGTTTGTTGTTGGTTGTTTGTTGTTTGTTGTTTGTCGTTGGTTGTTGGTTGTTTGTTGTTTGTTATATGCAGCAAGCAACCCGTAACTCATCACTCATCACTCATCACTCATTACTCATTACTCATTACTCATCACTCATTACTCATTACTCATGCAGCAAACCCTAATTGGTTTAACTGGAGGCATTGGCACTGGTAAAACTACTGTCTCGAATTATCTAGCTCAAGCCTACCAGTTACCAGTATTAGATGCAGATATCTACGCTAGGGAAGCTGTGGAATTGGGTTCACCGATACTCGAACAGATTGTGGAACACTACGGTGTCCAGATTCAATTGTCTGATGGTAACCTCAACCGCCAACGCTTGGGGGAAATTGTCTTTAGTAACCCAGAACATAAGCGGTGGTTAGAGCAACAGATACATCCTTATGTCCGCGATCGCTTCCAAACTGAACTGGCTAAACTCACTGCTCCTATAATAGTATTGGTGATTCCTTTACTGTTTGAAGCTAACCTTACTGATTTAGTTACGGAAATTTGGGTAGTTAGTTGTTCAGAAGAACAACAGCTAGAGCGAATTAGCCAGAGGAATCGCCTTTCTCGATACCAAGCACAAGCTCGTGTTAATAATCAGTTACCATTAGCAGCAAAGCTAGCTCGTGCTGATGTGGTCTTAGATAACTCCTCTACTGTGGATTCACTACTAAGGCAAGTTGATGTTGCTGTTAACTCAATGCTTGTTTCTTTGCTTTTGACGGATCGCGATCAAGATGCTCGCACTACATAAAGCTGGTTTTGAGTCAATATAGGTGTAGTAATCTAAATTAAATCTTGCGTAGGGGGTCGATCATCTAAGCGATCGCATTTTTTGATGCTGCTTTTAAGAATTGATAATTAGCATAAAATTCCGTATACTTGTAGGGGCGGGTTTAGGGATATCTTAACACCTTCTACGATAGCTGTCATACAAAACCCGCCCTATCGATAACCTTGCGGATTAGGAAAACTTATCTCCCAAATATGATAACTGGAAAGATGGGCGGAATATATGAAATATTGCAAAAAATTCAAGCTAAACCAGGAATGTATACAGCAGTTTTCGCTGTTATGTGGTACACCTTTATCCCCCCAACCCCCCTTAGAAAGGGGGGCAGTAAAAGTCCCCCGTGGAACCAAAAGCGTAGCATCCTCTGGCTTCCCCCTTTCAAAGGGGG
>JAAHGR010001165.1 GCA_010672425.1 Symploca sp. SIO2E6 | reverse complement strand
TTGCTAGCATTTATTGTGACCCCAGAATGGCTAGTGGCGATGCAAGTTGGTGATGGTTTTATGGTTGTGCGTGCTGAAGGTGGAGATTATGAGTTACTTTTCCAACCCGACAAAGGCGAGTTTGCCAATGAGACAACCCCTGTAACTGCCTCTGACGCTCTCCAGGAAATGCAAGTATGTCTGAAATTAATTCCATATAAGTTCATCTGTGTAACAACCGATGGCATTGAAAATATATCTTTGGTAAAACCAGAAAATTGGAAGCCTTTTGCTCAATTTTTTAGACCCCTAGAGCAGCATATGTTGTCAACGTTGAGCTTGGAGCAGAAGGAAAAAAAACTTGATGATTTCTTGCATTCTGAAAAAATCAGTCAAAGCACTGATGATGATACAACTCTACTGTTAGGTGTTTATCAAGACTCCGAACCAAGCAAGGCCGAAGACAGAGGGCAAAGGGCAGAAGGGACTTATCCAGATAACCCAAGCCTTGTGGGGAAAGGCATACAAAAACTTTTTGGGTTTGGAGGTAAAGGTATGATCAGGAGTTAAAAAAGTATGATACGTCTCTCCTGTGAAAAAACCGGTGAACTAATTGAACTTCAGCCAAAAATTGCTAAAGGTGGTGAAGCTGAAATTTACACAACCAACAAAGATGGTTTTTTAGCAAAAATCTATACTACAATCAGCCCAGAGCAAATCGAGAAGCTACGGTTTATGGTGAACCATCCTCCGGTTAACCCTACCTTAACCAAGGGTCATATCTCAATTGCTTGGCCTCAAGACTCGTTAATAGATAATCAAGGTAAATGTGTAGGTTTCTTAATGCCTGCCATTAAAGGCAGTCGAACACTGATTAACGTCTATAACCCTGCTACTAGAAAAAAGAAAGCACCTGGATTTAATTGGCTTTACCTGCATACAACAGCTCTAAATATTACTTCAATTCTCCAGGCATTACACGCTAAAAACCATGTAGTGGGCGACTTAAAACCCGACAATCTGCTGGTTAATCAGGAAGCACTGGTTTCTATCATTGATACAGATTCCTTTCAAATTTTCAATCACCATACTGGAAAAGTTTATCACTGCCCTGTCGCTTCTCCGGAATTTACTCCCCAGGAAATGTTTGACAAAGATTTGCAAACCACAAATCGTTTTGAAGAGCAGGATTGTTTTGGTTTAGCAATCATTATCTGGTTGTTGCTCTTTGGTTATCATCCCTTCTCTGGAAAATGGGAAGGTAGTGATGAGCAACCAAATATTGACCAACTGATCCGTGATGGGCATTGGATGTACGGGTCAAACTCTAAACTAAGTCCAGTAAAATCATCAATCCCCATAGAAATTATACACCCTGACCTGCAAACTTGCTTTTATCAATGCTTTAATGATGGGCATAGTAATTATGCTGCTAGACCTAGTGCTGCTGATTGGAACAAAGCCTTAACAGTAGCAATTCAAGATTTAACCGACTGTGCAGTTGAAAAAAATCACAAATATGCTCAGAGTTACGGTAAGTGTTATTGGTGTGAAAGAAAAGATCAGCTTAACCATGATGTATTTGTCAGGTTAGGGGAACCGGAGCCAATTATTGAACCGGGTAATCAATTGAACTGGCCTGCGATCGCAGCTGCCAATCGTCACGATATGGGGGTGTTTATTATTAGTCCCTCGGATAAGGGGGGAATGCTCTACAAACCACCGTCAAGATTGGTGGAACTTTGTGCT
>JAAHGR010001164.1 GCA_010672425.1 Symploca sp. SIO2E6 | reverse complement strand
TATACTCCCCTAGATTTTCGTAAGCAGAACCCAGATTATTCAGAAAAATAGCTTCTCCTTGACGGTAGCCTATCTGCTGAGAAATCTCCAAACTCTGCTGATGAAAGTTAATCGCTTTTTGATACTCTCCTAGATTTTCGTAAGCAGAACCCAGATTATTAAAATAATCAGCTTCTCCTTGACGGTAGTCTATCTGCTGAGAAATCTCCAAACTCTGCTGATGAAAGTTAATCGCTTTTTGATACTCTCCTAGATTTTCGTAAGCAAAACCTAGATTATTAAAATAATCAGCTTCTCCTTGACGGTAGCCTATCTGCTGAGAAATCTCTAAACTCTGCTGATATAAATCAATTGCTTTTTGATACTCACCTAGATTTTCGTAAGCAGAACCCAGATTATTGAGGGAATTAGCTTCTCCCCAGGGGTTGCCGATATGCTGAAAAATCTCCAAACTTTTTTGATAGAAGTCAATTGCTTTTTGATATTCCCCCAGGGAATGATTAGCACCTCCCAGATGACTCAAAGAATTAGCTTCTCCCCGACGATTGCCGATCTGCTGAGAAATCTCCAAACTCTGCTTATAGAAGTTAATCGCTTTTTGATACTCCCCTAGGTTTTCGTAAGCAGCACCGAGATTATTCAGAGACTTAGCTTCTCCTTGACGGTAGCCTATTTGCTGAGAAATCTCTAAACCTTGCTGGAGTAAGTCAATTGCCTTGTAATATTCCCCAAATTTACGGTAAGTTTTCCCCAGATTATTCAGAGAATTAGCTTCTCCTTCACGATCGCCTATTGCCTGATAAATAGTCAAGGCTTGTTGCCAAGACTGTATAGCAGCTTGAAATTGACCTTTGTCATACTGTTGATCCCCTTGCCATAACAATCGCTCAGCTTCCATCTTTTGTAACTCTGAAGTGTGAGCCACCGCTGGAGATGCCGAAAATATGGAAAAATTAGGCAGCAAGGGTGGTGAGATATGGCTCAATACAGTAAAGGGTAAACTAAGCAATGTAATAGTACCGAATTGTTTGAGTTTCATAGTTGTCTAAGGCAGATGCCTCCAAGGAAAAGAAGGTTTTGGCGAAACCGAGGTTTTGAAAGGCAGATTTGATTTGGTATAAACTCTTATTCAGTCGTCTAAAGACGACTTTAGCTACTCGCTGTGGGGTTTGAACCCCTGGCGGATGACCGGAGTTAGCCCAGCATCTAGCAAAGTTCTACCTTTTACAGAACACTCATTGCCAAGCGATCGCAAATAGAATTACCCATAATATGAATTAGATGATTGGTTGGTTTAACCGGGGATGGTGGTGGGCGGGTTTTGATCCCAATATTCTGGTAAAATGGTCTAAGTTATCGCTAAACCCGCCCCTACGATGGGTTCAATTTAATTTACATCAGATATGAATTACTGCTCAGAAGTGCAACAATCAACCAAAGGCTGATCACTAATTTCCTCCAAACCAATCTGAACCTGCTCCAAAAATTCCACCCAATCCTCATCAAGTTCCTGATCCTCCACATTAACCTCACGCAATTCAGCCAGTGTTGTCAGGACATCAAACCAAAGCCCATTTTCTGCATAAATCTTCAGGCGTTCCCGCTTCGTTTTATACTTTAATTGACTCTTGAGCTCAAAACTCATCGACACCCGTTCAACTCCACCCCAAACGTAGTCATCATCGAACCGATTATCCGGATTACAGATCACCGATAAGCGCCAAACATAAAGT
>JAAHGR010001163.1 GCA_010672425.1 Symploca sp. SIO2E6 | reverse complement strand
GACCAAAAATCTTGAGAGCACCATTCCAAGGCAGCAATCCGAGTGCCTTGAGATTGTGGTGACCAAAATGGCGTTTGACGAAGCGTGGGTTAAGAGTTGGTACTATAAACAACGCATCGGGATGTGCTGCGGCAATATCATCGAGCAGATTGCCTAAAATAGCAGCATCACCCGCATTGCGACCTGAAAAGTTACCGAGAACTGTAATTTTTTTCAATTTACCCATTACCTCATCTTTTTCCTGAACAGTGTTTAGTAATTCGGCAATAGCTAGCTTTTTCAAAGAGATATCCATCCATGGTCGAGATACCATTGAGCTAACTCTTTTAAACCTGCTTCGTCTGCATGAGCAGGCACAAACCCTAGTAAGTTTCTCATCTTGGCTGTGTTAAAGGAACGGTCTTTGGTGTAAAATGCCAGCCGTCTTCTATATATAGGTGGTTCTATACCCAAAGGACGACAGATTAACTCCAAAAAGTCTCCTAAAATGAACAGTGGATCAGCTGGTAGCCGAATAAATTTGACTGAGACTCCATAATATCCACTGATAATCGAGATCATTTTGTTCAAGGTGATTGCTTCCTTGCTACCACAGATAAAAACCTCTCCTACTGCTTGAGGATGGGTTGCCACTAGCAGAAAAAAGTTGGTTAAGTCGTCAACGTGGATGAAATGTAGTAAATTATTACCATTCCCAATCAATGGTACCCATTTTTTGACCACCATCTTGAAAATTTTCAAGAACCTTTTCTCTCCAGGGCCATAGATTCCCGCTGGCCTAACTACAGTAATTGGTAGTCCTTCCTTGTCTGCAAAATCCCTGATCCACAGTTCCCCCTCTAGTTTCGTTTCTTGATAGATATCTCCGGGATGCATAGGACAGTTTTCATCCCCTGGGGGATTGGCTACATGACCATGGATACCAATCGTGGAAACATGGATAAAACGCCGGAAGTGTGGCTCCTGCAAAGCATATTTGGCCAGTAACTGCGTACTTAGAACATGGACATTATGGTAAACAACATCTGCTGATTTTGCTTCCCGAAAAGGAGTGACAATGTGAAATAGATAATTGACTCCTTGGATAGCTTGCTTAATTAACTCCTCATCAAAGACATCACCTCTAATCCAGGTAACTGGCATCCCTGTAAACGGTTCAAGGTTAGAACTAGGACGAGCGATCGCAACTACATCTAAACCTTGTGCTACTAGTTTATGGACTAGTACTGAGCCTGTAAAACCTGTGGCTCCAGTTACCAAGATGCGACTGCCGGGGGGTAGTTTAAATTGAGACTCTTCCATGCTATAGTTTTTCCCAATGATTTCTAAAAAAACTCCATCCCAATTCCCAATTCCCAATTCCCAATTCCCAATTCCCTTATTTTAATTCTTAGTCAGCTTTAAGATTACTGGCAAACCAAACAAATTAGTCAATCCTGAGAAAGGACTGTAGCTTTTGAACTCCTCAAAACGACTTGAAATCTGGGTATAAATGCTTAAAACTCTTGCTGTCCAATATTCGTGCCAATCAGACTAACAATTTAGCACACTAACTACGGAAGACCCGATTTTTTTGAAAACAGGGATTTTTCCCAGATCCTCGACTTTCCCAAACCTCCCAGATATCCCAGACCCCCGACTTCTCTAATATCAAGTCCGGATAATTAATTATAATTCCCTTCGACCTTGCAACCTTCTTTCTTCCCTCCTGCCTCGGAGCCTCCTGCCTCGGAGCCTCGTTT
>JAAHGR010001162.1 GCA_010672425.1 Symploca sp. SIO2E6 | reverse complement strand
CATGCTGCTGCGGAAGCAACGGGTTTACCAGATGGTTCTTTTGATTTAGTCTCTGCTTTCTTGATGTTCCATGAACTCCCTCAGCGGGCATCTCAGGAAATTTTTCGTGAAGTGCAACGCTTACTACGTCCTGGTGGTTATCTAACTATTATGGATATGAACCCTCGCTCTGAAATTTTTGCAAAGATGCCTCCCTATATTTTGACTTTGCTTAAAAGTACTGAACCATATTTGGATGAATATTTTACTTTCGATATTGAGCAAGCTTTAGTTGAAGCTGGTTTTGAGCTACCACAGATTATTCCCAATAGTCCCCGTCATCGTACAATAGTGGCACGGGTGAAATAGTGGTGACTCTTCTGGGGTTTGCTTAATAACTCACCGTTCGCCCATTTTGTTTCTAAGGTTATAAAAATTGGCAATAGTGTAGGCGATCAGCGCAAGCTGGTGCTGCAAGCAATCGCGAACCTCTAGTCTAGGGCAATTATATGTGGAACACCGCATCCTGCCAGTGGGAGACAGGCTAGAAGCCTGTTCCACAAGAAATTATCGATTATCGAGATTTGATATCCGCGATCGCGTTTTTGGTCATGGCTGCGATCGCTAATATCTGTTGCTTTGGGTAAATGGTAATGGAGCGATCGCTATTAAATTAACACAACTTCACTCACCAGCAAATTGTAAAACCCTATTGTAGAGACTAACGCTAATCCGAAAATTATTTTCAGAAATTAACCTATCCAAAATTGGCTTAATTTCTAAAATCAGACCTTTTCTCTTAGCTTCCTGCAATACAGCTAACAAACCACTTATTTTCTTCACTCCCACCTCCAAAGCTACCCTTCTTCCTCGGCGCTCATCTAGGAGTAACAAATCTGCATCCAGTTCCAAAGCTAAAATAATTGCCTCTGCTTCTCCCATATCTAAATCAGCTCGCAACTCCTCAACTCCCTGGCGATTTTCAACTGTCCGGTTTTCGATCCAATCTAAAGTTTGAACCTCAACTGTACCCGGTACTTGATATCCTAAAGAAGCCATTTCATCATAAACTCCTTGAGGAATAATGACGCGATCGTAAAGTTGATGAAGAAGTTCCAACGCTCCCACTGCTGATAAATTAGTAATAGGTGAAGTATCGCTGACAACGATCATAACCTACCTATTTCCTGCAAGGTTTTAATGTCCTCCTCAAATTCCTCAACATCATAATGGATGCAAATCCCCCGTTCAGAAATTTCCCGCTGAAACTCTAACAAATTCATTCCAGCCAAATGACGAGCTTTACCAATACTAATTCTATCTTGTTGAAATAACATAATAGCAATTTCCAACTTTAATTGTGCTTCAGACATTCTAGCTGATATCAGCACGTCATCAGGAATAACCACACTCATTTTTGATTTATCTCCTTTTGATTCTGGAACAGTCCAACTTTTGCTGTTGTTTGATTACAGCTGGGCTTATGAGACTTAATTTTAATCGAATTCAGCCTGTGCCTCAACCCGAAATAAAATTGGCAAACTCATTGCTGTATTCCTGCTCTAGAAAGTGCTTGAGCTTTAATGTCCTCCCAAGAGACCACTGATTGAGGATTAATTTGATGATCCGCGATACGACGGGACAGTTCTTGCTGCTGTGCTTCTATTAGCTTAAGCTGCTCTAGTTCGGCACTGATGCTGTCCCAGAGAGCTTGAACTAACCAGATGCGATCATCAATACTCAATGCTTGGGCTTGTAATAGGGCA
>JAAHGR010001161.1 GCA_010672425.1 Symploca sp. SIO2E6 | reverse complement strand
TTACCAATTAGTGAAGTGATTGATTACTTTGAGAAGGAGTTAGATTCAGTAACAGATGAGGAGCTAGCATTTTTTCTATCTTTAAAAGGAGTGTCGATTTACTTTTTAGAGGATCAGGAGAATTGCATTATAGGGACAAATAAGTCTTTTGT
Organism: Symploca sp. SIO2E6; assembly: GCA_010672425.1. Taxonomy (GTDB): domain Bacteria; phylum Cyanobacteriota; class Cyanobacteriia; order Cyanobacteriales; family Coleofasciculaceae; genus Caldora. Next base: position 1,598 of record JAAHGR010001161.1, on the reverse strand, counting down.
CTGGGATGCTTTAGAGGTTGCGTAGTATAAATCACATAGTATCGAGTTAAACTGGGGAGGATAGAATACCCCAGTTTTTTTGAAGATGGCACGATCTCGATACAGCCAACAGATACAGGAAATAATCTGTGAAGCGATCAGCTTCGCTGGTGCTGAAGGCAATCGCAACAGAGGGAGGCGATGAGGTAGGCTGGTTGGCTGGAGGGATTTCTGAAAGGACTTTTTATACTTGGATGAATCGACACCCTCAGTTCTTGCAGGCGGTTGTACGCGCAAGGGAGAATTTTCGGAGAAGATGCCCCAAATATCAAAAAGGCTTGGCGCTGGAAAGATTGACAGAAGCCTTGGAGGGTGGACAAAAGATCAAGTGGACAACGAAGAAAACTAGGAGATTAGATCACTTCATTCCTGGCAAGGATGAGCAACCGGCAAAGTTGGGTTGGTATGATGAGGAAACAGTTACCGAGGAACATACCGAGTATCGACCTACTCCGAAATGGGCAATTGAGCGGGTGATACCCCGACCAATTGAAGAGGATGTGAATGCTGCGATTGCCTTCAGCACCAGCGAAGCTGATCGCATTTCTGGAGAAGCATGGATATAAGGTAATTATTCAAGATGAGGCACTTATCCAAGAATGGCTCGACTCCCAAAAAAGTCGGCTACACTCCCAAAACGGTAGCCATACTACGCAGGAACTCCCTGGAACTATCGAGTAAGGGTCGCAACTTTTCCCATTATGAGGGTAAGCCAGTTGAATTTGCTTATGAGGTTTTAGGGATACCCTACCTGACGCCAGATGTGGTTGCTATTCTCCATAGTGTGCGCGATAACAAGGTTACTAATGTTCAGGCATCACACGGCATAGGGAAATCTCATGTTTCGGGTAGTGTATTAATACCTTACTGGGTGTTTGCTGTACAGGGGTTGTGTATCACTACAGCACCTACTGAGAGGCAAGTGAAGCAGATTCTTTGGAGTGAGGCTCGGAAAAGCTATGGACTCAACAAGTACAAGTTTGGTGGGCGTTCGGGAGAGCTATTTATTAAACTCAATGAGGATGCTAGAGCATTTGGTTTTACCTCCAGGAGTACAGACTCTAATGGTTTCCAGGGTATCCACAAGGATAAGTTGCTGCTGATAGAGGATGAGGCTTGTGGTATTTCCCCAGAGATTGATGAGGGTGCTGATTCCTGTTTGGTGGGAAGTAACAACCGGATGCTAAGGATTGGTAACCCATTAGCTGATGGGACACCCTTTGCTCAAGCCTGTAAGCGATCAGCTTCGCTGGTGCTGAAAGCAATCGCATATTAGAATTCCCGCCTGGACTCATCCTAATGTGGCATGGGCATATCGAGAGGAATCGGATGGCATTCACAGGATTAAGCCAGAGTTGCAAGAGTATCTATTTGATGATCAAGGGAAAATGCTAGATAGGGAGAATTGGGGGAAAACGGCACGAGCAACGATGAAGGAATATTTAGCTCGTGTTGGAGCCTTTGAGATTAAGGGAGCTATTTCGGTAGAGTGGATTGAGAATGCCAGGATTAAGTATGGGGAGGGCAGCGCCTTCTGGGAGTCGCGGGTAGAGGCAAGG
>JAAHGR010001160.1 GCA_010672425.1 Symploca sp. SIO2E6 | reverse complement strand
GCTACCATCACTACCAGGTGCTCAACGGGAAGCTGTAGCGATCGCTTCTTTATTGAATACCCAAGCTATCATAGGTAAGCAAGCTACCAAAGCCAGGATTGAGGAACTGATGCCCCAAGCCAGGATCATTCATCTAGCAACCCACGGCTTACTAGATACCATGCGAGGATTAGGAAGTGCGATCGCTTTTACTCCTCAAGGTAAGGATAACGGTTTGCTGAGTATCGTAATTAGAGGTTAAGCACTATAGCCAGAAAACGAGGCGCTTGGCTCTTGTTGGCTTGTTTGCTGTAGCATTGTTGATGGTTCTGAGTGGTAGAAGCTGGTATCATCAGCAGAGCCTGCTGAAAAATCAGGTTGTAGTGTTAGTCGCAAACTTTGAAAACCCGCAAGATGACCAATGGGGAGTAACAAAGGATATTATCCACCAACTTGAAGAAGCCTTAGAAGAATACGACAATGTGGAGGTTCAGGCGCTAAACGAGGAAATAACTGCCCAGGAAGGCATTAAGGTTGCTCGTGCTAAGGGGAAAAAGCATCATGCAGATATTGTGCTGTGGGGTTGGTATCAAGATACGGATAGCCATGCCAAAGTAACTGTTAAGTTTGAAGTCTTGGAAGAATTGCATTACTTGCCTTCAGTTCAGACAAAACCATTAATTCAGACAATTGCCAAACTGGAGAGTTTTGAGATTCAGACTCAACTCTCAGAAGAAATGAGCTACCTGACGCTATTTACTATCGGCTTAGTGAGATATGAGGCAAAGGATTATGAAGGTGCAATTGCAAGATTTACCAAGGCGCTAGAATTTGTACTGGATGCTGAGCAAGCAATTGTACAAAATAATACCATCGACGCACTGTATTTTTATCGCGGAGTTGCCTACTACTACAAAGGGGAGCAAGATAAAGCGATCACTGATTTCAACCAAGTCCTCAAAATTCATCCTGAGTATGCTGAAGTCTACAGCAATCGTGGATGTGCCTACTCTGAAAAAGGAGAACTAGACCAAGCGATCGCTGACTACACTCAAGCCCTTAAATTTTATCCTGAGTATGCTCCTGCCTACTACAATCGTGGGATTGCATACTCTGACAAAGGGGAGCAAGATAAAGTGATCGCTGACTACACTCAAGCCCTTAAATTTTATCCTGAGTATGCTCCTGCCTACTACAATCGTGGGATTGCATACTCTGACAAAGGGGAGCAAGATAAAGTGATCGCTGACTACAACCAAGCCCTTAAAATTAATCCTGGGTTTACTCCTGCCTACATTAACCGTGGGAATGCCTACTTTGACAAAGGAGAATCAGATAAAGCGATCGCTGATTTCACTCAAGCCCTTAAAATTAATTCTGAATATGCTCTTGCCTACAACAATCGTGGGAATACCTACTCTGACAAAGGAGAATCAGATAAAGCGATCGCTGATTTCACTCAAGCCCTTAAAATTAATTCTGAATATGCTCTTGCCTACAACAATCGTGGAAATGCCTACTCTGATAAAGGAGAATTAGAAAAAGCGATCACTGATTTCACTCAAGCCCTTAAAATTTATCCTGAGGATGCTCTTGCCTACAACAATCGTGGAGTTGCCTACTCTGACAAAAGATAATTAGAAAAAGCGATCGCTGATTTCAACCAAGCCCTTAAAATTTATCCTGAGGATGCTCTTGCCTACAACAATCGTGGAGTTGCCTACTCTGACAAAGGAGAATTAGACCAAGCGATCGCTGATTTCAACCAAGC
>JAAHGR010000116.1 GCA_010672425.1 Symploca sp. SIO2E6 | reverse complement strand
TGAGGAAAACCGTATAAATTATTGTTCGGTTCTTAAAAATCCCAGATGCAACATTCATCCCAGTTTTTCGTGAAACATCAACATATGTCTACTTTCCCTCCTTGTCCTCCTTGTCTCTTATTGACCGGAATCTTAAAAACCTACCCTTGTGAGCCCTTGTTAAGGGGGGTTAGGGGGGATCGCAACACGCTTATACTTATAACTAGCGACTTACTTTAATAAGCTCAGGAGTTGATCAGCTGTGTATTTATTGATGGAACTAGGTAATTTTCCTCTTGCTTTTACTCTAGTATATGTAGTAGGTTTTATCGCTGCTGTAACTATTGGCTCCATTGCCTGGTACAACTCTAAGCGTCCCCCAGGTTGGGAAAACACAGAGCGTCCTAAGGTTGTACCCAAGATGCCAGCACAAGATGATTCGAGTGATAAGAGTTGAGGAAGGAATACTCATAAAGGATAAGGCTTCGCCAACAGGGGTTCATGAGCCTCCAAGGCAACTCCCAATTCCCAACTCCCAATTCCCAATTCCCAATTCCCAATTCCCAATTCCCAATTCCCAATTCCCAATTCCCAATTCCCAATTCCCAATTCCCAATTCCCAATTCCCAATTCCCAATTCCCAATTCCCAATTCCCAATTCTCAATTCTCAATTCTCAATTCTCGCTGTAGGAATTTACCCCAATCTACTGCTAGAGAGATTTGAGTAAAAGGAACTTTGACTGAATCACCAACTTCTGGCAAGATAAATTCCAAAGCAATCTTACGACCTCTCTCAGGAGGGGTTTCCAGGTTAACTACCTGATTGTCTACCAACAACCGGACTGATTGAACCTCTTTGAGGGAAAAGGTTACTAAGTTTATTGGTCCTTTGGCGGTTGGCTTTCCCCAGGTCAAATCACTGTTGTTTTGACCCAACACTGCATAAATATCGTACTTGGCTCGCTCAAACTGCTTTGCCCAGCTTTTGTAGGCTTCGAGTTTTTGATACTCGTGCCAACCAGACCAAGCAAGCCAGAAAAATATTGCTAGCAAAGGTAGCCAGAGTAGACCACGTTCCATGTTAAAGCTTTGCCCTCTTAAAAAAAACTTGGTTTTGGGAATTGGGAATTGGGAATTGGGAATTGGGGATAGGCTGACTACAATTGGATGTACCTCACTTTCTGCGAGAACTGCTATAGCTGTTTATGCTATCCCAAATTACTCATATAGCAAAGTTTACTGCCTTGCTTGGTAAAAAGGTGATTACTTAAATTGTAACTGCCCCAATGAAATTCTTAGGAATTGATCTAGGTTGGACTTCTGGTAAGAGTGGCTTATGCTGCTTACATTGGTCAGCTGGACATTTACAACTACTCGATTTAGACTGCAAGCAGGCAACTGTAGAGCTCCTGAATTGGGTGGACAAATGGACACCAAATCCAGAACCAGGGATGATTGCCGTAGATGCTCCTACCTTAATTCCCAATGCTACCGGTATGCGCCTAAGCGATCGCCTCACTCATCGGTATTTTGGTCGCTATCACGCCGGTTGCTATCCGGCTAACCGCCAACGCCCTTTTGCCCAACGCACGGTAAAATTCGGTTTGAGTCTGGAACAACGAGGCTTTAATCACGCCCCAACAATTACCCCCCAACAACCGAGTCGCTACCAAATCGAAGTATTTCCTCACCCAGCGATGGTTCATCTTTTCGGTCTCAATCGGATTCTCAAATACAAAAAAGGCAAATTAGCCCAACGTTGCTCAGAACTCACAAAACTGCGACAATACATTCTCGATATTCTACCCACCCTCGAACCTAGCCTCGAACTCTCATCTTTACCCGAAATTCCCACCACTGGTGCTGCTCTCAAAGTAGTAGAAGATCAACTAGATGCACTAATCTGTGCCTATGTCGCAGCACACTGGTGGTACTGGGGTCGTGAGCACAACTGGGTTCTTGGGGATGCGAGTACTGGTTATATCGTCGTTCCTGCACCTATTGAGGGGATGGGGAGATGGGAGGATGGGGAGATGGGGAGATAAGGAGAAACTGAATATACCGATTCCCGATTCCCAATTCCCAATTCCCAATTCCCAATTCCCAAACAACCAACAACAAACAACAAATAACAAACAACAATATGGCAAAATGATAAACGTCATTAAAAAACGACTAGGTAATTTAAGTGAGTCCGACTGCCCAAGCGCCTAAGACTAATCTCCGCACAGTTTTCCCTTTCACTGCCATTGTTGGTCAGGAAGAAATGAAACTGGCTCTGCTGCTGAATGTGATTGACCCTAAAATTGGCGGGGTGATGATCATGGGCGATCGCGGCACGGGTAAATCTACTACGATTCGAGCTTTAGCGGATTTGTTGCCAGAAATCGACGTGATTGCTGATGATCCTTTCAACAGTGACCCCAAAGACCCGGATTGGATGAGCAACAATGGCTCAGATACACAATCAAGGGAAATTGTCAAGAAAAAAGTCTCAATGGTGGACTTACCCTTGGGAGCTACAGAAGACCGGGTCTGCGGCACAATTGATATCGAAAAAGCTCTATCTGAAGGAGTAAAAGCTTTTGAACCAGGACTTCTGGCCAAAGCTAATCGTGGCATTCTCTATGTGGATGAAGTCAACCTCCTAGATGATCATTTAGTAGATGTCCTCCTAGATTCTGCTGCGAGTGGTTGGAATACAGTAGAAAGGGAAGGGATTTCCATTCGCCACCCAGCACGTTTTGTTCTGGTAGGTTCCGGTAACCCTGAAGAAGGAGAACTACGACCCCAACTCCTCGATCGCTTTGGTATGCACGCGGAAATCCACACAGTTAAAGAACCAGCACTAAGGGTGAAAATTGTGGAAGAAAGGGGAGAGTTTGACCAAAATCCCCAGAAATACATTCAACAGCATATCAGTGAGCAAGAAGCCTTGCAGCAGAAAATAGTTATGGCTCAGGAGCTGTTATCTAAAGTTGAGATAGACTATGATCTGCGAGTGAAAATTTCCGAGGTTTGCTCAGAACTAAATGTAGATGGACTACGGGGTGATATTGTTACCAACCGTGCAGCCAAGGCTCTATGTGCTTTTGAGGGACGGCAGGAGGTTACCGTTGATGATATTCGCCGAGTAATCACCTTATCTCTGCGTCACCGATTGCGTAAAGATCCTCTAGAGTCCATTGACTCTGGCTACAAGGTGCAGAAAGTCTTCAGTAGTGTTTTTGGGTTGGAAATGTCCGAGGAGTAAAATTAAGCTCATCCCACGACTTGCATTACGTGGGATGCAAGCGTCATTAATCAATGGTAAGTAGTCGTGCAAAATTATTTGTATATAATTCTGCCTGTAGGCCTTGCAGGGACAGAAGCGAATATCCAATTAATTTTGCGTAGGTACTTACTTTCCGTTATTGACGAAAAAAATATTGCTAACCTACTAGCGTGACACACCTAAAAATGTAGGTTGGGTAGAGCGATAGCGAGACCCAACACAGTGTATCAACTGCCTCAAAAGCAATGGCAAAAGACTTTTGAGAGAGTAATTAATGAGATACACGCCTGTCAAGAGGCAGCTAAAACAATTGTTATTAGAAAGATTTATCGTCATTAGTTTTGTGATTAAGAATAAAAAAAAGTCTAGAAGAGTTAATCGCAACTTGGCTCAATGGTGCAAAGGAACTCTACACCAAAGCACTTGAAGAGATTTCCTATCGTCGCTCGTCATCAGTAACGGTAGTGAATGCTGCTTACACCTCGCAGGTTGATTCCCGTTATGGGGTTCTTTTAGGAACTCGAAAGGGGGATCAATTCTTCACCTTTGATGGGGAGGTGTTACAAGCAGATGGTAATGCTGGACGTAATATTGAAGCTCGTTTAGATGACCCTGAAATTAGTCGATTCATGAAATCGGTTGAAGTGAGGGAAGTTTTGATTAAACGGACGGTATCCTTCTTGGGGCAAAGGGATTTAACCCTCAAAGATGCAATTCGTTTGGGTTGGTTTGATAGTCGGCATTTCCAGGGAATCTCCAAGAAGGCAGGGGTTGAGAGTGAAATCCCAGTGGCTTAGATAGATTTAAAGGAGAATGGCCATCATTCGTTTTTACTTTAACTCACTCAAGCCGAAAAGTTAGTTACCTGACGGTAATGAATAGACAAGCGTAATACTACGGTTAAAACCTTTTTATTCCGTTTTGCTGCTCACTCAGGATAGAAGATATGCATCTGCCTCCAACACATCTTTCAAGGGTAACTTTAAAGTTTAACGGTTTACCCCAGAAAGGTAATAAAAGCTATACCAGGTAGCATATCATGAATCTAGTGCTTTTGTCAAACCTCCCAGGAGGGTGACCGGAGCTTCAGCATCTCTTGATATTTGACAACCGAACATAATTACAAAGGATTCGGCCATCCTATTGCTACTTCTATTTTCTCAAGAGCTTGCCTCGGAGCGCCCTGCGCACCCAATTGAATGGAAGAAAAAATTCTCTTCACTGTTGCCTGTTGCCTTCTTTCTCAAGAGAAAAAACAGGCGTATTAGGTTTAACCTCTCTCAATTTTCCTGCCCAATCGCGATTGGTGGGCAAAATGATTCGGCTAAATCCTGTCTTAGCCCTTGTCCAATATATAGTTTGATTAATGCCTCAAAAGACATATCTCGACTAGCAGCTACTTTTTTCAGAGATGCTAGTGTATCAGCAGGAATATCCAGAGAGATTTTCTCTTGAAGACGGGGATGCAATTGTAAAATAAATTCATGTTCAGGCTTGTTCATAGAGTTTCCTTTAATTTCGAGTAGCACGACGAGCAGAAATTATCCGGTTTCTCCTATCTCTGTTACCGGAGGGGTCTAATATATGCGATCGCTTAATTTAGAGTTGTTTGTGAAATGGTTAAAATACAGTATATACAGCAGTTTGCTCTGCTATGCGGTACATTGTTGATCCCCCTAAATCCCCCTTAATAAGGGGGACTTTTAGAAAAGTGTACTTCATTACAGCGCAAAGCGCTGTATCGACTACCCTCAACCCAAAATGACCCAGCCATTGATTGAACTTAAGGGAGTCTGTAAGTCTTTTGGCTCCAAAGTAATCCTAGATGATGTGGATCTAAGCATTGCTCAGGGTGATGCATTAGGTGTTATTGGCCCCTCTGGCACAGGCAAATCCACCATCTTACGTATTATTGCCGGTTTAGAGCCAGTTGATGCTGGTGAAATCTACATCCAGGGACAGAAGCGTTCCGGTTTAATTGAAGATGCTCAAGATCCCATTGGCATTGGCATGGTCTTCCAACAAGCAGCTTTATTCGACTCCCTGACAGTGGAAGAAAATGTCGGCTTTTTGCTTTATCAACACTCGAAACTCGCTCCCAAGCGGATTCGAGAGTTAGTCAGTCAAAGTTTGGATATGGTGGGGATGTCCGGAGTCGGTAAACTCTATCCGTCAGAATTATCAGGAGGGATGCGCAAACGGGTAAGTTTTGCTCGTGCCATTATGACTAACCCAGAAAATCCCCAAGATAACCCAGAAGTATTACTTTACGATGAGCCAACAGCAGGACTCGACCCGATCGCTTCTACAGTTATTGAAGATTTAGTCCGCCATTTACGCTCCCAAGATCATGGTTGTAGCACCTACGTCATGGTGACCCATCAAGATAGCACAATTCGTCGTACTACGGATCGGGTTGTTTTTCTCTATGGCGGTAAGGTACAGTGGCAAGGTGATGTTAGGGAAATTGACACTACCGATAATCCCCTAGTGCGACAATTCTTTAGTGCCAGTACCACCGGACCTATTCCGGTAATTGGCTAAGATAATTGATATGGCTGGAGCTGTTCAACAAATAAAAGATAACAACTAACAAATAATAACAGCGAACAGGGAAGGAAGGAGAAATTATGCGATCGCGAGCCATTCGAGAAGGTTCCGTTGGGTTATTGATTTTGGCAGGATTGGGAGTCTTCGGAGTTTTAGTGTTGTGGCTCCTTGGTTTTAATCCCAGAAACCGTAGTTACCAATTCACGGTGACCTTTCCCAACATTTTAGGTATGGAAACCGGTGCAGTGGTACGCTATCGTGGTTCCCAAGTAGGGAAAATTAAGGAGATTAAAGCGGGCAGTAATGGCATAGATGTGGTGATTGAAATTGAGCGTGCTGATTTATTAATCCCTCACGATGTCAAAATTGAAGCGAATCAAGCAGGCTTGATTAGTCAAACCAGTATTGACATAACACCCGATAAAGTGCTTACAGAAGAAGCACTTTCCCTCAATCCTTTGAGTTCCCAATGCTCGTCTGAGCAGATCATTTGTCACGAGGATCGTCTTAAGGGTGAAGTTGGCGTCAGTTTGATAGAAATGCTGCGGCAAACGACTCGCTTAACTCAAGCCTATTCTAATCCTGAATTCTTTGATAATGTCAATGCTCTCACCAAAAATGCCTCGATTGCTGTTGGTGGGGTGGGCAAACTTACCAATGAGTTGTCCTTGTTGTCTCGCTCAGTGCGAGGGGAAATAGGAAGTTTTTCCGGCACTGCTGAGAGTCTAACTACCACAGCGAATCAGACTTTAGCTCAAGTAGGTTCTGCTGCAGAGCGTTTTGGTGAGACTGCTGACAAAATTGGTAGTACGACTGAGAGTTTTGGTGAGACTGCTGAGAATTTTGGTGAGATTGCCAACAAAATTGGTGATGCTACCGAGAGCTTTGGTGAAACTGCCGACAAGATTGGTAGTACTACGGAGCTAACTGGCAGCCAACTTAGTCAACTTATGAGCTCTGCTAATGAGCTGTTGGTAACTAATCGAGCTAATCTAGTTAGTAGTTTAGATAATCTTCGTCAAAGTAGTGAACAGCTGAGTGGGTTATTGGGTAATTTGAGCACTACAGTTACTAAGGTTAACAGTACTATAGATCAGGTTCAAGTTGTAGAACTACTGGATAATTTTGAAACCCTCTCAGCTAATGCCGCAGCTGCATCAGAAAACTTCAAGGATATTTCCACTTCTTTGAACTCTCAGGAAAATTTAGTCTTGCTACAGCAGACACTAGAGTCAGCAAGGGCAACTTTTGCCAACGCTCAAAAGATTACTGCGGATCTAGATGACTTAACTGGTGACCCAGATTTCCGCAACAATCTCAAGGAATTAGTCAATGGACTAGGTAACCTAGTTTCTACAACACAGCAACTGCAACAGCAAGCGGAGGTGGCTCAGTCTCTCGAACCGGTCAACGATGCCATTAACATAGCCACCGTTACACCCCTGCCTCATCAACCCGAGCAACCTCAGTTTGAAGAAACTATAGGGATACAGGATCTCGAAGAATTGGAAATAAGGGAACAGGGAATCGGGAATCGGGAATTGGGAATTGGGGATTGGGAATCGGGAATTGGGGATTGGGAATCGGGAATTGGGAATCGGGAATTGGGAATTGGGAATCGGGAATTGGGAATTGGGAATCGGGAATTGGGAATTGGGAATCGGGAATCGGGAATTGGGAATCGGGAATTGGGAATCGGGAATCGGGAATCGGGAATTGGGGATCGGGAATTGGGAATTGGGAATTGGGAATCGGGAATTGGGAATCGGGAATAAGGCTGATAGCTGAGGGCTGATGGCTGATAGCTATCAGCTGTAACCTATTCCCACACAATCATACAGCTTTTAAGGATAAATTTGTGTAAGAATTCTTAATATTATTTTTCATAAAATCGGTTTAGTCTTATCGTTTAGGCGGTTTTTTGCGTTTTTGTAAGCAAAAATACAACAGCAGTCAACCATTAGTGAAAGGAAATTTAGCATGAGTGGCAATTTGGCTACCAAGTTGCGTGAGGGAACCAAAACAACTCACACAGCTGCGGAAAATACGGGATTTATCAAATGCTTTTTAAAAGGAGTAGTAGAAAAAACCTCTTACCGGAAGCTGACATCTAACCTCTACTTCGTCTACTCGGCTATGGAAGAGGAAATGGAAAAGCATGTCGAGCAGAATCACCCAATTGTTTCCAAAATCTACTTCAAACAACTCAATCGGAAACACTCCTTGGAGGAGGATTTAGCTTACTACTACGGCGCTAACTGGAAAAATCAGATATCTCCTTCCCCAGCAACTGAAGATTATGTGGCTCACATAAGGAAAGTATCTGCTTCTGAACCCGAACTTTTGGTTGCTCATTCCTACACTCGTTACATCGGTGACTTGTCTGGCGGACAGGTTCTCAAAAAGATTGCCCAAAGAGCGATGAATTTAGATGAGGAAGGTACTGCTTTTTATAACTTCCCAGATATTCCCGATGAAAAGGCATTCAAAAACAACTATCGGCAAATGCTCAATCAGTTACCCATTGATGATGCCACTGAGGATCGGATTGTAAAGGAAGCCGAGGCTACTTTTCGCATGAATATGAAGGTATTCCAGGAACTAGAGGGCAACTTGATCAAGGCTATTGGTCAAATATTCTTCAACAGTGTGACACGTCGTCGTCGTGTTGGTAGTACCGAATTGGCTACAGCTGAGTAAATCAGCCATTAGAGCAGGGAATAGGGAATAGGGAGTAGGGAATTGGGAATTGGGAATTGGGAATTGGGAATTGGGAATTGGGAATTGGGAAAAACCTACCGCCTAACACCTACCACCTACCACCTAACACCTAACACCTAACACCTACCACCTACCACCTACCTGATCAATCCTGCATCAGTGTTTCTTTCGAGTATAAGGGCAAGCTAATTTCAATGGTGCTACCTTTACCCTTCCCCTCACTAAATAAGGTAATGTTACCTCCCATCATTTCCATTAAACTCCGGGAAATAGCCAAACCAAGACCTGTCCCACCCCGTTTGCGAGTGCTTGAACCATCCACCATGACAAAGGGACGGAATAGTTTTTTCTGGTGATCCAAATCAATACCTATTCCTGTATCCTGAACTGTGATAATAACTAATTCATTAGTTAATAAGTTGGGTGTTGGCAGCTTTTTCTCAGCTGCTTTGTCAGCAGCAACTTCTTGTTGTTCATTACCTTTTGCCTGCTCAATCCTCGTGCTTATGGTTATACTGCCAGAATCAGTAAATTTGGCGGCATTGCCTACTATATTCAGCAATACTTGCTTGAATTTGGCAGGATCGGCACGTACAGGAATTTCCTCGTGTAAGTCAGAGGTATTAAACTCTAAACCTTGTTGTTGAATGACAAGAGCTTGTAAATTAATTACTTCATTGAGTAGCTTGCGCAAATTAACCGGTTCCATTTCCACCGACAGTTTACCTGCTTCAATTTTGGCAAGATCCAAAACATCATTAATAATGCCTAACAGGTGAATTGCTGCATCATCGGCTCGCTGTAAAAAATCCTGTTCTTCTTCTCGATTATCACAAAATCCATCTTTGACTAGCCGCAGGCAACCAATAATACCATTAAGTGGGGTTCTTAGTTCATGGGAGGTATTAGCCAGAAATTCATTTTTGAGCTGGTTAGCGGTTTGCGCCTCTTTCCAGGCAGTTTCTAGTTCTTCGGCCCAATCTCTCATACGCTGAATCATCCCGTCTAAAGCTTCAGATAGTTGATTGAATTCCCTAATTTTGAGGTTTTGGGGAATCTGATCTGTAGGGTGCAGATGAGATTTATTTAGGGCTTCATTCAGAGCATAATCTCTCAATTTTTCTACAGGACGTGCTAAGTCACGAGCAACATAAAGGGTGACTAAAAAGTTGGCTATAATTAAACCACAGGTTAGGTATAAAAGAATTTGCTTAATACCTTGAAGACCAGCCAGGGCAGTATCCAAGGGAGTGATAGCTAAAATAATCCACTTTTGCTCCAATCCCGCAGTCAGCGGACTATCAATGGAGGTGTACCCCGCCAGTAATTCCACTTTTCTAGTGTTCCTGGAAAACAGTTCTTGAGGATGATTTAGCCGACCATCTATTACCTTGGTCAGGACATCTCTAAACCACTCTACAATTGATTGCATTCTATTTTCTTCCAAGGAAAACACATGTTCATGACCTGGTGAACCAGCGATAGCCTTATTCAGAAGACGACTGATTGGCGGTCCTCCATTTATTTCTTCTTGGAGTGGGTTGCCAATTTGAGATGCATTAGGATGAGAGAGAATTATTCCTTCCTGGTCAATAACCACTGTATAGCCAGAAATAAAAGTCCACTGAGCTAATTCTTGCTGTAGGGGTCTTACCTGGATGGTTAAGATAGACCGGAGTTTACCGTCCGAGTTATATACTGGTGCGCTCAGCAGTAATTCGAGTTGATTGGTTGGGTTATTTTGCTTGGCACTACCACCTTTGATTATTGACCCTCCTTCGATTATTGACCCTCCTTCTTCCTCTTCTAGAGGCTTGTACAAGGGAGAACGTCCTTTGAATGCTGCGGTGGTTGCTTCTTGAAGTATGGGCATCGTCACATAAATCTGAGAACCATCTAGGGGTAATTGGGTTTGTTGCTCAGGCCAAAAATTTGCCGGAGGTTTTTGCTGCAACTGATTCTTGCAGGTACTGGCTGGGGTAGCAAGGCGCGATCCTGTAGTGTCCTTCTCTGTTGTTGGTAGGTTATGTAACTGTACGCACTGGATCTGAGTTGGTAATTGTTGGGTGAGATGGTCAATAAATCGTTGCTCGACTTCTGGTGAGTCAGACTGCAAAGCTACGCTTTCACTGGCATTCATCAAGTTTGCTTTTAGCAAAGCAATCTCTTCTTGGAGATCCTTACCTTTGATGACGGCGCTTTCCGTAATTTTGTGGCGAGCAGTTTCCAAAAGTGCTGTACGTGTTTTTCTATAGGTCACAAAAACTCCTACTAATAACACTGGTACACTTAGCAGCAACAAACGTGACAGCAGAATGCGACGAAAAGAAGATTGACCTGGCTTAGCCATAAGAGGTTTCTCGGATTTTTAAAGTGGAAAACCTAACAGCAACAGTTAATACAGTAGATGAATTACCCACCCTATCTTCTATCCTAAAACGGTTCTGTAAATAGGGAACTTCGGAATGGGGAATGGGGAATAGGGAATGGGGAATAGTCTACTTTCAGCGAATATTGTAACAATGTTGTAATATTCTGGTCATGGCCTGATCCGCAATTTATCCTACCAGCGTGACACAGCATCTCCCCATCTCCCTTGTCTTCCTTGTCTTCCTTGTCCCCCTTGTCTCCCTTGTCTCCCTATCTCCCCATCTCCCTTGCGTCCCTTGTCCCCCACACTTCCCTACCTGTTTCTAATTGCAGGTTAAGCTAAAAAAAGTTTTGAGTTTTCCTCCCATGGTTCAACAACCCCGGCTTGAGTATTCTATTACCTGGGTCAACCGAATAGCTGAAATTCCTCAGGCAGTTTGGGACACCCTCGCTTTGCCACTGAAAACCCCTTTTCTGGAATGGGAGTGGTTGAACAATATTGAAACTTCTGGTAGCGCTACTCCTAGGACTGGTTGGTTGCCTAATCACTTGACAGTGTGGCGAGATAGACAGCTAATTGCTGCGGCTCCCCTCTATGTTAAGGGTCACAGTTACGGAGAATTTGTCTTTGATTACCAGTGGGCAGATTTATCTTATCAGTTAGGCATTGAATACTATCCCAAGCTGTTGGGGATGACACCATTTACACCAGCTACTGGCTACCGGTTTTTGATAGCACCGGGAGAAGATGAGGATCAGCTTACGGAACTCATGATAAGTGCGATTGACCATTTTTGCGATCGCAACCATCTTAGCGGCTGTCACTTCCTGTTTGTTGACCCGGAATGGCAACCAATAATTGAACGTCAAGGGTTCATCAGCTGGAAGCATCACAGTTACATTTGGCAAAATCAAGGCTTTACTAGCTTTGATGACTACCTGAGTGTCTTTAACGCTAATCAGCGTCGCAATATTAAACGGGAGCGCAAAGCGGTTAAAAATGCTAATCTTCGCCTCGAAACCCTGACTGGTAATAGCATACCTCAATCCTTGTTTCCTTTAATTTACAGCTTTTATAGCAGCACCTGCGATAAGTTTTGGGGAGGGAGTAAGTATCTCACCCGCCAGTTTTTTGAGCAGTTGTCTCCCAACTACTGCCATCGGGTACTGTTGATTGCTGCCTATCAGGAGGAGGATAACCAGTCTCCGGTAGGAATGTCCTTTTGTATTCATAAGGGTGAGCAGCTATATGGACGCTATTGGGGTTGTTTTGAGGAGTTTAACTGCCTGCATTTCGATGCCTGCTATTACACACCGATTGAGTGGTGTATTGCTCAAGGTGTTCAGACATTTGACCCCGGTGCCGGTGGCTCTCACAAGAAACGTCGCGGCTTCCCTGCAACCCCTAACCACAGTCTCCATCGGTTTTATCATCGGCGTCTTACCCAAATATTTCGTCGCTATATTAGTGAGGTAAACGAAATGGAACAGGAAGAAATTGAGGCTATTAACCAGGATTTACCTTTCACCAAGCGGCAGATAAATATTTGTCTTGATTAGTCATACCATTTACAAAAAGTAGATGCCAATCAAAGTTCTCAAATATGTCCTTTGAGCTAAGACTCCCCTGGCTTCCAGCCATGGGGAGTGTTAATTAAAGATACAATTTACTTACTTTTCTCCATAGTCTGTTGGGATATTTTCAAGACAGCTTTTCTCGGCAGAAACGGTATGACCCAATTCAGCAAAAAATTCAAAGATGGCTCATTGATTTTCACTAACTCGCCTTTCATCATGGCATCATAGCCGCATTTGGCAACGGACTCTGCCGAGGCGGCTTTGTCCCACATTGATGTACCTTCGAGATCACCAGCTGCCACAAAGCCGGTGGCAACAGCACCAGGACAAAGGGCCGTTGAGGTGACATTGGTCTTAGAAAGTTCCTGGGCAATAGCCTGAGAAAAGGAAACAACAAAAGCTTTGGTTGCGTAATAAACTGCCTGCAACGGACCAGGTAAAAAGCCTGCCGTCGATGCCACATGCAAAATTTTCCCAGAATTGCGGCTGACCATCCCTTGCAAATATAGATGGGTGAGGTTAACTAGAGAAACTATATTGACTTGCATCATAGCTTGATCTTTAGTAAGATCCCGTTCATGAAATTTGCCATGACCTCCAAAACCAGCATTATTGATCAGAATATCGATTTGTATCCCAGCTGCTTCCGTCGCCGCAAATATTTTTTCAGCTGCATCCGGTTGTGCCAAATCAGCTGTAATGACCTTTGCCGTGATACTGTGGGCTTTTTCCAACTCAGATTTCAAGGCGTTAAGAGCATCTTCACGCCGAGCAACTAATACTAAGTCTCCCCCTTTGGCTGCATGTAATCGGGCGAGCTCAGCACCAATGCCGCTTGATGCACCTGTCACTAATGCAATATTTCCCATTACCTACCTCAAAATTGTAAACTTATGTAAAGTACAAGGTTTGCAAACTTTACTATGATTTACCGTCGCACTTTCTGCAAGACTCTCTTAGCTAGCTATTTCGCCTTGATTGCTTGGCTGCATTTTGTCCCTGCCGCTCATGCTCTAGGTGGCAAACAACCTCCAATTAATGAACCAGCACCAGAGTTCACCTTGCCTACCAATACTGGGGATGGTGAGATTTCTCTTGGAGATTATCATGGTAAGTGGGTGGTTCTTTACTTCTATCCTCAAGACTTTACCTCCGGTTGTACCCTAGAGGCTCGTCGCTTCCAGCAAGACTTGCCTCAGTATAGGAAAAGAAATGCGCAGATTTTGGGGGTTAGTGCTGATAATGTGGATTCCCACGCCGAGTTTTGTGACTCCGAGGGATTGACATTTCCCCTGTTAGCTGATACAGATGGCAAAGTGAGCAAAGCTTATGGTTCTTGGATGAACTTCTTTTCTCTACGCCACACTTATATCATTGATCAAGAAGGCATCCTGCGGAAGACATTTCTCGGCGTGAGACCAGCAATCCATAGTACTGAAGTACTAAAAACTCTTGATGAATTACAAACAGGCTTGAGGCTCTAGGTATTAGGTTGTAGGTTTCTAATCGCCAACAAACCTCGTATTTGCCAAATCAAAAATCTGGTGTAGGGTTGTTGGCGATGCCTAACACCTAACCAATTCACTCCTTTTTTTCTACAACTATCGTCAGCTGAGCCACCAATGCTCCAATCGCTCCGAGAGCAGCTAAGAATGGGAAAAAGGTGACACCAAATAAGCCACCAACCACTCCTACTGTCATAGGAATCTCCAGCAAGATCTGTCCCTCCTTATTTTTGATGATAATGCGGCGAAGATTACCTTGCTCAATCAGTTCTTTAACCTTGGCAATCAGGTTATCGCCGCTAATCTTAAATTCTTCTACGTTAACTCTGGTTACAGGTTCAACTTCCGGTTCTATCGGAGTTGATTCAGCTTTAGTCTGATCTGCTTTGTTTGCTGTGGGATCTACTTGTTCGTTCATTTGCTGATGGCTCCGTAGATATTGACACTGCGCATTAATGCGGTTCCGGAATCTTTCTACTCAGTTAAAATCTTACTATATATAATCCACTCGAGTTTAGACTAGTTTCTTCTTTTTGGGCTGAGAGTTTACTCTGGAGTAAGCGAGTAACTGAGGTTTCCCAAGAATGCGATCGCTAAAATTATATTTTTGCTGTTACATTTTATACCAAATTAGATGTGTCTACCCTGCCTTACATATCCAAATCCTGTAATGTAGGTTGGGTGGAGCGTTTTGATGATTGAACCGATAACCGAATGGGAGAAACCTAAAGCGAAACCCAACACCGAGTTTACCGCATTTTTTTTGTGTTTGTTGCTGCGATCGCTAATGAATAAGGTGTTATATCAATTCCGGTTGTATCGGAATGATTAATAATTTGGCTTTTTGGTTAGAAAACATAGACACTGGCGGGCGCAAGCATTGCGCCCCTACCAGAATGAATATTATACCAATGTAGCCGGAATTGATATTAGTTTTAATATGAACCACTTTCGACACAGAGTTCACTTCCTAGAATCAGCCTTACATATCCAAATCTTGTGGAACTTCGCTTCGGTGTCTGTAGATCATTTTAATGATTGAACCGATAACTTTAGGGAGAAACCAAAAGCGACACCCAACACCAAGTTTACCGCATTAGGTTAGTGTTTGTTGCTGCGATCACTAATGAATAAGGTGTTAGTTTTAATATGAACCACTTTCGACACAAAGTTCACTTCCTAGAATCAGCCTTACATATCCAAATCTTGTGGAACTTCGCTTCGGTGCCTGTAGATCATTTTAATGATTGAACCGATAACCGAATGGGAGAAACCAAAAGCGAGACCCAACACCGAGTTTACCGTATTCGGTTAGTGTTTGTTGCCGCGATCACTAATGAGTAAGGTGTTGGTTTTAATATTAACCACTTTCGACACAAAGTTCACTTCCTAGAATCGGCCTTACATATCCAAATCTTGTGT
>JAAHGR010001159.1 GCA_010672425.1 Symploca sp. SIO2E6 | reverse complement strand
TATGAGAGAGGCTATGTTCGACAGCCACTCTTTCTCGTAGTTTAGCTCGACCTGCGGTCTTTAATTGGCCTTGACGCAGTTCAGCGTCTCCCATCTCTCAACAGTACATGAGTACCAAATTGCGATTACTGAATCGGTGTTCTAGGGGACAAGGGAGTGCTCTGAGCCTTATTGTGACTAGCTTGTGTGGGATAAATTTCTGCTGGCCACTTTTCAAATGAGCGAACCGTGAGTCCTGACTACCCTGGAAGGTCATAGTAAGTCAGTCAAAGCAATAGCCTACAGTCCAGATGGCGCTACCCTCGCTTCTGCTAGTTTTGACAAGACAGTGAAGCTGTGGAATGCTCAAGATGGTTACCTCTTGGCTACCCTGCAAGGTCATAGTAAGTCAGTCAAAGCAATAGCCTACAGTCCCGATGGTGCTACCCTTGCTTCTGCCAGTGATGACAACACCGTGAAGCTGTGGAAGGTGAAGTTAAAGTTCGATCTCAACCTAGACTCGGCGATGGCCTACGCTCTTGATTGGCTCCGGGGTTACTTAATCCATAACCCCAATGTCAGTGCCAGTGATAAGAGGCTTTTGGAAATCTAGTACTCTTGTGCATTGAACAACATTGAATAGTGCGAATATATCCGATAACCCACCAGTGCGATCGCCTTCAGCACCAGCGAGGCTGATCGCAAATATTGTAGCGCGATCGCTGTAGGGGCGAAGCATTTGGGCAACAATTTAAGGACATAGACCAGAGTATATCCATCCAAATGCTTCGCCCTGAGGCTGACCCCATTATCCCTTAACATATCTAGGGTAAAGCATTCGGATACCATGATTTTGGTTAATATGGGAGGTATTTTCGCCCGAATGCTTTACCCCCACAGGGTTGGCTTGTTGTGGAGAATTAGGATAACTAAGCGATCGCAATTGATGTTGGGTTCCGCTTCTCTTCACCCAACCTACTTACCTGCTGCCTTTAGCCTGGGATTTCAATCCCAGGTGAGTTACCCCATCCAACAAAAGAAGACATAACAGAGGCTTGAATGATTAGGGCTATATTTATAGGCCCACACCTTCTCCATTGTTCAATAATAACACAAATTTCAGACTATAAGTCTAAAAATCTTCATCTTCTAGTGATTTTACAACTCGTTTAAGGTCTGAACGCCAAAGGGTGTTAAGAAATTCTTCTCTATTCATCGGTGGTTTCTTCAATGAACGCCTTTGCAAACTCACTGCCATCATAAATTCATCTGGGTACGCTTTTCTGAGCATAAGTAAAAATTCATCTGGATGCTGCACACTCAGACCATATTCATTCAACACATCTCGCGGAAAATCTTTCAAGTTTGTGTTAACTATTACATCCGAGTGAGACTGAATTGCTGCTGCTACAACATGCCGATCATTGGGATCTGGAAGTACAATTTTATCGATATGAGATTCATAATTCTCCACCAGACAACCGATAACATTTTCATTCATTAACGAACTAGTACGCTGTAGTCGCTCCCTTGAAAGATGAGGTTTTCTCTCCAAGACTGAGCGTATCCATTCCTCATGAATACGGGTTGTCCATCGTGGACGAAAAATTCTTTGTAGTGCAACCTGCATAAATAGATCTCGGACAGGTGCAGGATGTAATACACATGCATCAAGAACCGCTGTTATCTTCTTATTTGACACAAGCTAATACCCTAAATCTAATTCTTGTGCCTCTTCTGCAAGCTGTTCAAGAGTAGTTGCCCGTTTTCTATCTA
>JAAHGR010001158.1 GCA_010672425.1 Symploca sp. SIO2E6 | reverse complement strand
GCATGAGTTTTGCCGCTTTTACCACTGGTTATCTAGCGCTGGTAGCGGATTTATCTCCAGTGGACAAGCGGGGTGAGTTACTTAGTTACATGAGTTTAACCACACCGATTGGTTTGGCAATTGGTCCTGCATTGGGAGGCTTTCTCCAAGCTTGGGTGAGTTACACTGCTTTATTTGTTACTATTTCAGGTTTGAGTTGGTTCAGTTGGTTTTTTGTCAGCCAGGTTAGGGAGCCCAAAAAAGTTCAAGTAATGGCTCCTGAGGCAAAAGCAGCGGCTTCTATCCCTCTGTGGCAATTGGTGAGTAGTCCTCAGATACGTACTCCTGCCTTAGTACTACTCCTAGTTGGTTTAGGTTTTGCAGGTGTGACTACCTTTGTTCCTTTGTTCATTAGAGAGATGGGCATCAACTTAAATCCTGGACTGTACTTTACCACAGCCGCGATCGCTAGTTTTAATATACGCCTGTTAACCGGTCCGGCATCTGACCGTTATGGACGAGGCATATTTATTACTGGCTCTCTCATCAGCTTTGGATTGGCAATGTTAGTGCTATCCCAGGCTCAAAGTTCCCCAGCATTTTTGCTGGCAGGAGTAATGCAAGGGATTGGTACAGGAACAATAATCTCAATTATGTCTGCCTTGATTTTTGACCGTTCTTTGTCAACTCAAAGAGGTATAGTTTACTCAATCTGCTTGGGTGGCTTTAATTTAGGTGAAGCTATCGCACCACCAATTTTTGGTTTATGTGCCGATTTCATCGATTACCAAGGCATTTTCTATCTGGCTACTATGCTGTCATTCCTCGCACTAATGACTTTCCTGACTCAATCGGGCAAAAACCTCTCTCACTCTCTGCGGTTTGCCACAGGCCGCGAACCGGATATTTATGCTGTAGAGTAAAGGTGGTAGGGGATGGGGGGATGGGGAGATGGGGAGATGGGGAGATAGGGAGATGGGGAGATGGGGAGATGGGGAGATGGGGAGATGGGGAGATGGGGAGATGGGGAAGATATTCCCAATTCCCAAAAAACCAACAACCAACAACAAACAACCAAAAACAAACAACAATTCCCAATTCCCAATTCCCAAAAAACCAACAACCAACAACCAAAAACAAACAACAATTCCCAATTCCCAAAAAACCAACAACCAACAACCAACAACAAACAACTAAAAACAAACAACAATTCCCAATTCCCCATTCTTAATTCTGCAAAGCATCAGATTGCTTAAGCTGAGTCAGGTTGGCATTGCCGGTACAGAAGAGGACTGTTGAGATTTCTGCTATTAATAGTTGCACTAAGGCATCAACTGCTTCCGTTGACTCCGCTGCTGCTTGGAGAAAGGGCCATGCTAAACCGGCAATATCTGCTCCTAAGGCGATGGCTTTGGCTGCATCTAAACCGTTACGCAATCCTCCGGAGGCAATGAGGGGAATATCTGGGGCGATGGCTCGAATACTGGTGATGCATTCGGCTGTTGGTATTCCCCAGTTAGCAAAGGTTTGCCCTAAGCGCCGCTGTTGTTGGTTTAAGGCTCTTTCACTTTCCACTTTGGCCCAGGAAGTACCACCGGCACCAGCTACATCAATTGCTGTTACACCAGCTGCTAGTAATTTTTGGGCCATGGCTGCTGAGATGCCATTCCCTACTTCTTTGGCAATTACTGGAACTGGTAGTTTACTGCACAAATCATGTATTTTGTCAAGTAAACCCTTAAAGTTCGTGTCGCCATTACTCTGAATACATTCTTGA
>JAAHGR010001157.1 GCA_010672425.1 Symploca sp. SIO2E6 | reverse complement strand
CTCAGGGGGTGACAAGCAATCTGAAAGCTTTATAAATCAAGCTTTTCACCCTATTGACCTACAAAAAGATGAGTTCTTATTGACAGGTTTATTGAGAATGAAATTGAGCTACAACCTTGATAATAATGATAATCATCTTCTTTTTTGGTGGGAGTCGGGGCACAATGTGCCCCGACTCCCACCAAACCTCTTCATGTCATTAGATTTGAGACAGAGAAAAATTAGCTTTGCGTAATGTTTACGCAAATAAATTAGGATGCAATGTTTACTTGCTATCGGCTATAATAAAAAATGATTTTCCGTTAACTTAAAGAATAGCTAGCTGTATCAGAGACATCGCTCTAAATCCCCGCTGAAAATATGATACTTTGTTAGAAGTGAAGCTCATTAATTGGTTAACCAAATCTCGACAAAACTCTATACTGAGTACCCAATTCCATCCATAAAGTCCTACCCAGAAGTTACTATTGCGCTGCTCCGAGCCTCCTAGCTTCTTAAGGCGACTTATATATTTTTGTTGTCCTACTTGCTTAAATTTTTGACCCTGTAAAATAGAACAAACATAAGCCATTGCTATTAACATCACCAATCTGGTCAACCGCTCAGTTGAAGATGAGAGAACCTTCAAGATTGTAGCCTCCAGTTTTACAATCTTTGAACATTGCTATGCTGCTTTGCACCATGCTTCGCAAACGATACCGCTACGAGCTTTATAAGCTTTGATTACTTCCTCAAAGCTAGTCAAATTAGTTAGAATATACCATCCGGTTTTTTCAAGCTTACCTCTATACTTTCGCTTCCAATAACCAGCAATAGAAAATTTACCAAATCCCTGTCTTTTAGTATAATTTACTCCCTCATAAAAGAACTTCATTCCTGGAGCTAAACCCAGTTCACTTAGGAGTTCATAGTTTTTGCCTTGGCGACGAATGTACGTATCTTGCTTCTGACGGAAAGCAAAATAAACTTTTTTGCTTTTGAGCCAATAGGCTAATTCAACACTACGAAATTCTCGATCTCCAATGACGATAATTTCATAGCTTTTAAGCAGTCGTAATACTGGACGAATAACTGCTATTTGTTCGTCGAGATTGCTGCTACCTTTTTTTTCTAAAAATTTCCAATAAACTGGCAAAGCCCTCTTCTTAAAAATTACAGTGACCATCAACAAATTATTTACTTGCCATTGAGTTCTATCAAGGCAAACGATGATACGACTTCCTGTGGGAATTAAGCTAAGCAAAATTTTCTGAATTATTGGCAACCAAATTAAGGTTACATTTAATTTGGGGGAAATGAGAAATCTTTGAATATGTCGCCGACGACTTTCATAGAGAATTGGTAGAGGAAAGCACGCAGCTAATCTCTCAATTCTAACTTGTTTATGCACTTGCAGCAACCACAGTAAGATTTCTAAGGTCAGCATCTGAGGTCTACTTAAGTAAGGACAAAGAAAAGTCTGATAAAATTCTGGCATCATTGTTAACTGAGCGGTCTACTTTGACGGAGCAAGACCGCTCTTTTTTACCACATTCATCGCCCCACTAAATCAAAAATTTTCCTCAACCAATAAAAAAAGGGGGGGGGAGGAGGGGCACATTGTGCCCCTCCTCCCCCTCAAAAATGATTATCATTATCAAAAAACACTGTAACTTAATTTCATTCTCAATAAACCTGTCAATAAGCGCTTATCTTTTTGTAGATCAATGGGATGAAAAGCTTTATTCATCAAGACTTCAGCCTGCTTGTCACCCCCTGAG
>JAAHGR010001156.1 GCA_010672425.1 Symploca sp. SIO2E6 | reverse complement strand
TCATATCAAATCCGGTTGCATCGGAATTATATAGCAAACCCCGTCATTACGATTCCAGATGACATCACCCAAAATATATCATTCCAATGCTACCGGAAACGATATCATCCGTGATCGCTTTTTACCTGAAGCAATTAATTACACTGTAGGGGCGTAGCATTTGGGCGATAATTGAAGAACTTATGGTAAAACGTCTCCTATCCAAATGCTACGCCCTGCCGCTAACCCATTAGCGCAATATTTTGCCCTCGAATGGGGTAACACACCGAGGGTGAAGCATTAGGAAAGCAAGATTGTAGTAATGTGATATAAATTATTCCCCGAATGCTTCACCCCTACAGGAATGTATTCTATAGCGTTTATAAATCAGTTGTAAATCTAGATTGTCTGTCTTCAATTCCCAATTCCCAATTCCCAATTCCCTTTCACACATGAACAAAGAAAAACCAACTAAAATAGAATCCTTCAAAGCTTTGGCACTTCAGGTAACCTGCCAAGCGGTGAACCAAGCACAAAACCGAGACGAAGCACGGTTGCTGATGCAAGAGACGATTAAGAAACTAGGGCAACAAATTGCTGCTAGTCTTGCCTTTATTGGTCCTGATTGTCGGTTGGTGGTGCTGCCGGAATACTTACTGACGGGTTTTCCCCTGGGTGAGTCCCTGACAGTTTGGGGTGAAAAAGCCTGTTTGGCAATGACCGACCCCTTATACGAGAGTTTGGGTAAGATTGCCCAGAAACAGGGTATCTTTCTGGCTGGCAATGCCTATGAACTTGATCCTAATTTTCCTGGATTGTACTTCCAAACCTGTTTTGTCCTCGATCCCACTGGAAGGATTGTTTTGCGCTATCGCAGGCTCAACTCTATGTTTGCTCCCACTCCCCACGATGTCTGGGATCAGTATCTCGACTGTTATGGCATTGAAGGAGTATTTCCCGTTGCCAAAACTGCGATTGGTAATCTTGCTGCTGTCGCTTCCGATGAAATCTTGTTTCCCGAAGTAGCCCGCTCCTTAGCCACCAGGGGAGCAGAAATTTTTCTCCACCCCACCTCAGAAGTTTACGGCAATGCCCGAGTACCGAAAGAAGCTGCTAAAATCTCCCGTGCAGTGGAAAATATGGCTTATGTGATTTCCGCTAATACCGCAGGTATCGCCAATACTACTATCCCCACTGCTTCAGTAGATGGCGGTTCCAAAATCATTGATTATCGGGGACTAGTGTTAACGGAAACTGGTGCAGGGGAGAGTATGGCAGCCTTCGCCGAAATAGATTTAGCCGCATTGCGACGATACCGTCGCCGAGGGGGGATGAGCAATCTGCTGGCTCGACATCGCCCCATGCTGTATGCAGACACTTATCAACAATCTTACTTTTATCCTGCTAATACCATGTTAGACCCAGAGGTAGACCGCAAACATTTTATCCAAACTCAGCAAGAAACTATCGAGCGTTTAGCTAAGTTGCACATTATTAATTAGGTGTTAGGTGTTAGGTGTTGCGATCGCTTTTGTTATTTGCTATCATTATTAATAATGGAGAATATGTGCGCCTATAGATATTGGAAAAATAAACCACCAAGGCACAAAGAGAATTTATCTGCCCTAATTTCCAGCGTTTAAGAACCCCGACTTCTTGAAGAAGTCGGGGTTCTGGGTAGGTGGTAGGTGACAGGTGTTGCGATCGCTAGAAAATAACTTGTAGCAAATATTTCGTGTCCCTGGGATGCTGCAAGTGCGATCGCTTTCTCTCGTAGAGTGG
>JAAHGR010001155.1 GCA_010672425.1 Symploca sp. SIO2E6 | reverse complement strand
TACCCAATACCCAATACCCAATACCCAATACCCAATACCCAATACCCAATACCCAATACCCAATACCCAATACCCAATACCCAATACCCAATACCCAATACCCAATACCCAATACCCAATACCCAATACCCAATTCTACATTCCTTCATGCGTAAACGCTCTATTTCTCGGCAGTCAAATAACGTTGAACTCTTTCCCTTTTTATCAGTGCTAGTCTGCACTATTGGCACCTTGATTTTGCTAATTATTGTGGCTTCAAGCCAAATTTTGAGTAGCCAATCAGAAGTGGCGATTATCGCCAAGAGTGAAGATGGTAAAAACCAAAAGAAAACCCCTCATTACATTGAGTGTAAGGAAGATGGCATCATCATTCATCCTAGCCAAGAATTTGTTGCTCTCCCCAATCTTGCTAATTCTAGTTCAGCCTTAGGCAAATTAATCCTTCAAGTGAGCGATCGCAAGGAGCAAGAATATATAATTGTAGCAGTTCGTCCTAATGGTTTCCAAGTCTTTGACGAAGTGCGCAATCTACTCGAACAGGCAGATATTGATATCGGGTTTGAACCAATTGATCAAGATTGGAAATTGAGAATTGAGAATTGAGAATTGAGAATTGGGAATTGGGAATTGGGAATTGGGAATTGGGAATTGGGAATTGGGAATTGGGAATTGGGAATTGGGAATTGGGAATTGGGAATTGGGAATTGGGAATTGGGAATTGGGAATTTCTCCCTTGTCTCCCTTGTCTCCCTTGTCTCCCTTGTCTCCTCATCTCCCCATCTCCGCGTCTCCGCGTCTCCTGTTCCCTACTCCCAACCCCTTGGGCTAAAATCTAAAATCTAAAATCTAAAATCTAAATGAGAAGAAGACAATATCGAAAGCATAACACCCCTAGCCAAAACTTAGACTCCTTTTTGGATATTCTCACCAACACAGTCGGTGTACTAATGTTTATTGGCTTGTTTGTTAGTCTTTTTACCTTCAATATCAAAAATGTCAAGACACAGAAAGTTATCCGCACTCCTTTGGTATCTGAGTCCAACAAGATGCCCCATTTCTTTGAAGTTAGGGATAATACAGTTGTCTATCTTAACAAAGCAGCAGTTGAAGAAAAGCTGAACCAATTTGATCAAGATCTTCCTCCTTGTACTCAGCCACAGGAGCCATCGACATTTGATCCTTTAGTCTACAATTCTTATCGTGTTCAGCTGAGAGCCTACGAAACTTGTTTAAGAAATAAAGCTGAGCTCTTAAGAGGTTTTCGGACTACGACAACTTACTATCAAGTCTTCTTTAACTCCAGTGGCTTGGTGTTTCAACCTCGACAAGATATTGCTGGAGAATCCCCGGAAGAATTAACTCAAGCAACCTCGGATTTTCGGAAGGTTCTCCAACAACTAGACTCCGGTTCTGATTATCTCGCTTTTCTAGTCAGAGCAGATAGTTTTGAAGCCTTCCGAGAAGCTAGGGAAATTGCTTGGCAAGAGAATTTTGGTGTTGGTTGGGAACCGATGAATGCTAATGCTGTGATCAGTTTTGGTTCGGGGGGAAGAAGTATTGGGGTACAGTAGATCTTAGGTGTTAGGTCTTAGGTGTTACCGAGCAGTATTGATTTACCATGGCACTTTCACCGGTGATATCAATTCCGGTTGCATCGGAATGATTAAAAATCTGGCTTTCTGGTTAGAAAACATAGATGCTGGAGGGCGCAAGCTTTGCGCCCCTACATTACGAATATTATCCCAATGTAGCCGGAATTGATA
>JAAHGR010001154.1 GCA_010672425.1 Symploca sp. SIO2E6 | reverse complement strand
TTAGCCAACATTGGACTGCACGGGTTAGAAAAACACATCAAATCAACCAACCCAAAGCTAGGCATCATCAGGTATGCAGATGACTTTGTTGTTACAGCCAAGGACTCCGAATCCTTAGAAAAAGTACTTATTCTGATCAAGCAATGGTTATCACAAAGAGGTCTGGAAATCAGTGATGAGAAGACCAGGATAGTTCATATCAAAGACGGATTCGACTTCTTGGGATACAACTTACGTCAATATAATGGCAAACTGTTGATTAAACCCCAGAAGGAGAAAGTACTTGCTTTTTGTAAGAAGATAGGAAAAACCCTATCGGAAATGAAAGCCTGTACTCAGGAAAAAGTCATTAGAAAATTGAATCCCCTTCTCAGAGGTTTTGCTAACTATTATCAAGGTGTAGTTAGTAAAGAAACCTTCTCATACATAGAAAATCGTGTGTGGCACTACCTCTATCGTTGGGCTAAACGTCGGCATCCCAACAAATCCAAAAAATGGGTTTTTCAACGCTATTTCCCTAATCACAAAGGAAGACTTGGGACTTTTATGTGCAAAGGGACTGGTAGAAAAGGAAAAGAAATATTCTACATCCTCTATAATATCAGTAGTACACCCATAGTCAGGCATGTAAAAGTCAAAGGGAGTTCCAGCCCTGATGATTCTTCGCTCCGAAAATACTGGGACAACAGACAAACTAAAATGGGTAAATTATATTGGGCTAAAGGTTCAAAATATCGACAAGTAGCCACAGAACAAAATTGGAAATGCCCCGTTTGTCATGAACCACTATTTAATGGAGAAGATATTGAAACCCATCACATCATCCCTGTCAAAGACGGTGGCTCGGACGACATCGAGAATCTCATCCACTTACACCATGCGTGTCATAAACAGGTACACTCTTTCTCCAAGTTCAAGGCTTGAAGTAAGGCTTGAGCCGTGTAATGGGTAACTGTTACGCACGGTTCTTAGGGGAGGCAAGGAAGGTGACTTCCGACCCTTACCCGCTCATACGCCCAATTACATACCCCCATCATCCAGGATTAACTATCTGGGAAAACACTATTACGTTCCCAATCCCGGTTGAAATGACTTGAATATGCGATCGCAATCATACTTGACCACAAACCATAACAATTGAGGGTGTAAAAATTGAGGGTGTAAGCATTTAGGGCGCAAGCATTTAGGGCGCAAGCATTGCGCCCCTACACCAATGTTTATTCATCTACCCGATAATGGTAGGGGCGTATTGCATACGCCCAATTATACCAAATCCGCTTTTAAAGGTACAATATCACAATTGGCTCAAGCCTTTGATATAGGATGATTTGGTCGATATGGGTAATCAGCCTATGTAAACCGGATTTGGTATTACATACCCCCATCATCCAGGATTAGCTATCCGGAAAAACACTATTACGTTCCCAATCCCGGTTGAAATGACTTGAATATGCGATCGCAATCATACTTGACCACAAACTATAACAATTGAGGGGGTAATTATTTAGGGTGCAAGTATTGAGGGCGCAAGCATTGAGGGCGCAAGCATTGAGGGCGCAAGCATTGCGCCCCTACTGCATGTTTATTCATCTACCCGATAATGGTAGGGGCGTATTGCATACGCCCAATTACATACCCCCATCATCCAGGATTAACTATCTGGGAAAACACTATTACGTTCCCAATCCCGGTTGAAATGACTTGAATATGCGATCGCAATCATACTTGACCACAAACTATAACAATTGAGGGTGTAAAAATTGAGGG
>JAAHGR010001153.1 GCA_010672425.1 Symploca sp. SIO2E6 | reverse complement strand
ATCAATTCCGGCTACATTGGAATAATATTCATTCTGGTAGGGGCGCAAAGCTTGCGCCCACCAGTATCTACGTTTCCTAACCAAAAAGCCATATGTTTAATCATTCCGATGCAACCGGAGTTGATATAAAATCAGTCGTGAGGCTAGCAGCTGGAAGATCACTTTCCCCTAACTTAGGGCAAATCACTGCTTTCGAGGACTGCTCCTCAAGCAATTGAGATAGTTTGAGCAAAATCTGATGGAATAAATCCGCACCATAATACAGTTTACCCCCATAAGGTTGTAAGTCTATGTGAACTAGAGGGTGTTGTGCCATGGCAAACCCCAATTGCAACAGCAGGGAAGTTTTTCCAGACTTGCGCAAGCCAAAAATGCCGACACCCTGGCTGCGGCAAAGATTTTCTTGTAGACGTTGTAGGAGTTCTCCTCGACCAAAAAATGATAGAGTATCTCCAATAGCATTGCGATCGTCAAATAAGTCTGCCCCTGGTAAATAGCGGTCTGTATACTGAGCTAATAGTCCCGAAGATGCTCCCCTTTCTCGTAAAGCTTGTTCAATGGCAGTTAGAGGAATGGGAATTAAGATGAAGCGATCGCGTAATCGTACTTCTGCCATGCGTAGGCGGAAAAGAGTATCCGGAGGTTGCCGATAAAGGAGAATTCCGGCTTGTTGCTGACTGGATTTGTTGATCTTAGCTGCCTGCTGCACTAGTTCAACCACATCCTGTTCCTCCGGTTGCTCTATGGCTAAGGATACAGGCATGGGAACATAGGGTTTTAAGCGACTGGGAGCAGCAGTAATTCGCAGTCTGTGTTTTCCATCTAATTGGGTTGTTGCTCCTGCCTGTTGGAAAAATTGTTGTACTTCAGTTTTCCATTGATTGGTAACCTCTCGGTTTTGTTTGGCTCGCAGTCTGGATCGGCTCCAACGTAGCACTAAATCTGGACGATACCAGAAGAGTAAACTTACCGCTAGTAATAGAATACTTAAAGTAAGGAACAGTCCTCGGCGGAAAGTTCTGGCATAGTGACTGCTAATCTCCGACTTGAAACTGACTAGAGATTTACGAATCGCTTCGAGATCTTCCTGTTGGTATCCTAAATCGGCATATGCATTATGCGGCAATCCCAGATTAGGATTACGCAGCTTAGCAAAACCTTCGATATCCTGTAATACTTCTTCTAGAATGGAGACAGCCTGTTTCAACTCATCCAGGGTCGGGGCTTGAGAAATCGGTCTTCGTTCTATCTTAAATGGAGCAAGAGGACTCCCGTTATAGCGATAGCTTAACGGGAGATGAATTGCGACCAACAAATAAAATCGACCAACGGGAGACGGCTTACACCGGTTGTCAGCTTGTGTATATTAGTTTAAAATAAGCTAAGCATTAAAAAACGTCGAAAAATGCTGACCTTAACTTACGAGTACAAACTAATCCCAGACAAGCAGCAAATATCTGTAATAGAACAGACCTTAAAAGTTTGCCGTTCTGTTTGGAACTATGCACTAAGAGAGCGTAAGGATTGGTTGAAATCTCGTAAATCACCGGTTAATGCTTGTTCTCTAGAACAGGAATATATTATTCCATGTGATGTCCCTTATCCCAATTATCACAATCAAGCCAAAGCCTTAACAAAAGCGAAGAAGACTAACGAACTGCTCAAATCAGTTAACGCTCAAGTGCTACAGCAAGTTTTAAGAAATCTGGACAGAGCTTTTGCGGATATGCAGTCTAAAAAGTTAGGTTTTCCTCGCTTTAAAAACAAGT
>JAAHGR010001152.1 GCA_010672425.1 Symploca sp. SIO2E6 | reverse complement strand
GCTTCGCGCCCCCAATTGAATAAGAGAAACACTATTTCCCGCATCCTTCCTCCTCTCGGAGCCTTAGGCTTGTGTTGATTCAATTCTTTAATCCAAAATCTAAATAAATCTAAAATCTAAAATCTAAAATCTAAAATCTAAAATAGTTTCTCAAGAGCTCGCCTCGGAGCGCTTCGCGCCCCCAATTGAATACGAGAAACATATCTCCTACCTCCTTCTACCTCCTTCTACCTCCTTCCTCCTCCCTCGCCTCGCAGCCTCGCAGCCTCGCAGCCTCGCAGCCTCCAGTTTCTCGAGAGTAATTATTCAGCTTATGTTCCAGATTTGCCCGGATGTGTGACAACAGGTGCGACAATTGAAGAGATAGAACAGCAGCTCATGCTGAAGCGATCGCTTTTCCTTTGGATGATTTAGCAGAGGAGGGACTAGAAATGATCACTCTTACAGGCAACAGATTATAGATTCCCAGCTTGCGATCGCACAACTATTCCCAATTCCCAATTCCCAATTCCCAATTCCCAATTCCCAATTCCCAATTCCCAATTCCCAATTCCCAATTCCCAATTCCCAATTCCCAATTCCCAATTCCCAAAATGCAATTATGGTACAAACTATAGCAGCACGTAATATCAAGCTCCATGATCTCAGAGCCAAATTTGGTTTACAAAGAACCGAAGCAGAGGGTATTTTTCCAGAATGGCAGGAAAATTTGCCGGAATTAACCCAGACAGAGAAGCAAGCAATTGATCGCCTCAGAAATAATTATCTCTATCTTCTAGAATATCCAGTCCTAGAAAGCATCGTCAAGATGGTTGTTTTGTCACCTCTGCTAGACCAAGCTGGGTTTTATGCTCCTCCTTTTCGAGTGATAGGAGAAGTAGCAATCATGGTTGAGGCAGAGGATGAGGGGGAGGTGATTCGAGGAGAGATTGATATATTAGTATTGCAAGAGCAGTTGTGGATAACGGTGATTGAAGCCAAGAATTCAGAGTTTTCTTTAACCAAAGCCATGTCCCAAGGCTTGACTTACATGCTAGCTAATCCTCATCCAGAGCAACCTACATTTGGTGCTGTAACTAATGGCACAGAATTTTTGTTCATCAAGCTGATTCCCGGTACATCTCCCCAATATTCCCTGTCTAAGACATTTTCATTGCTGAATCCAGGTAATGATTACTACCAAGTTTTACAGATTTTGAAGCGTTTTGGGGAATTGTTGCAGGCATAGGGGCTTAATATCAAGGAAAGGATAATCACTTACAATAAAAACTTCTCCGCGTCTGGTGCGTCTCCGTGTCTGGAGCGTTTTTGTCTTGTTTTCAGAATATACAATTTAAATGCGTATTAGCCTAACACGCTTTTTCTCAACCGGATTTGGTATCATTTCAGCCATAAGGTTCCAAGGTTTTCAAATATCGACTGACTAAAGTCTCTAATTCCTCAGGTGAGTAAGATTGGGGAGCTGCAATCATGTTCACCCCAATACCATCGAAGGTGGCAATCCAGGCAGCGGCTTCAAAATCGAGATCTAGATCCGAGGAGATCTCACCCGCTGCTTGTAACAGGGTAAGTTCCTTTCGCAAAAAGGCTTTGAAGTTAGCGTAGTGGCGTTTGTGCTCCTCGACTAATCCGTTATCACCCAGCGCTGCTCCTACAAAAGCTAACCACACCCGCCAAATAGTCACTAGCTCAGGTGTGGTGGGTAAGATGGCTAACATCATCACCTTCAGACACCCAAGGGTTAGAGCGTCTGAAGGTGATGATGTTAGA
>JAAHGR010001151.1 GCA_010672425.1 Symploca sp. SIO2E6 | reverse complement strand
TGTTGCTGGATATCCGTAATTGCATCGCCAAACAAAATCCAAAGGATATTAGTAAGTGTCTTCTAAAATATAAGAATAGCTCGAACATACTTCAAGAAATTCCTCTGGTTGATAAACAAGGAAACTACATATTGATCGAGATTCACCTCAACAACAATGAATTCAACCAAATTGTTAAAAACGAATGGTACAAAGCTGGTAAAGGAATTGGCTTTACTGATAATGGAGGATTCCAGTTTAAATCAACTAGTTCTACTGACGCACCAATAGATATTAAGGCAGCTTGGCGAGTTTTTGATGCAAGGTCTACACCAGAAGAAAAAAGTCGGTATTACCTCACAAAACGGAGGCTTGCTATCCCAAAGGAGCAGTATGTTTGCACTGTCGATAATTGTCCTACCGACGATCATGTCCTTCAAGAGGTTGAAGTGGGACTAATCGGCTTCCATCTCGCTTATAAAATACCTGAACAGCAAAATAATACACCAGGATGGATTTGGGCTACCTTTGAGCAAGTGGATAATCTTGAAGTAGAAAATCCGCCCCAAGGGATTGATTTGCAACCAACGCTGTCCAAACCAGATTGTCAGGAAAATTGCCTAGCTAATTATCCATACGTAGAACCACCTTTTCTTTGGCGAGATCAAGCTCCCCATGCGGTGACAAAAGACGACAATGGTCAAATAAAGCAGCAAATTTCTACGCAAGTTGTGCGATGGACTAAATCGGGGAGTTCTCTAAAAAACCAAGAACTCGATAAAGGGGTCGAACTAGCTGTCGAAAAACAGAATCAAAACTG
The DNA here is from genome assembly GCA_010672425.1 of Symploca sp. SIO2E6. Classification (GTDB taxonomy): domain Bacteria; phylum Cyanobacteriota; class Cyanobacteriia; order Cyanobacteriales; family Coleofasciculaceae; genus Caldora. The sequence continues at coordinate 974 of JAAHGR010001151.1, read as the reverse complement.
GCAGGAAGCATTGAAAAAAGTAGCCAAAGTAAATGCAAATGCTCAAGAATCTGTATGGCAATACTATAAACTCATTGGAACCCAGTGGTTGATGACTCCCTCAGTAACTAACGAACCAACGTCATCAACACAATTAAATAAATCAATAGCTGCAATAAGCAATGGTAGGGAAATTATGCCAGAAAAGACGCTATTTAATGCTGCAATGGAGGCTTATTTGAAAAACTATGAATACAGGAATAATTCCTGTATTGCCTGCCATGTTCAGGCAACACGAAAAGTTTCCAAGAGTGGAACACAAGAAGCATTCTCAGATTTTAGTTTTCTTTTAGACAGAGCAAAATAAAATTTACCGAATCTATCCAGACTACCTCCTAAACCCTGCCTTATTAACCTCATCCTAAGGAGAATTTAGTAATGACTCAATTCGATACAATAGTCAATAAAGTAAATGGTTTCCTCCCTAGCTATCAGAAAACTCAAGCTGAAGAGGAGCTGGAGAAAAAATTTGACCTTAATCAGGTACAACAATTAATCAAGCAATGGTCTTCCTTAGTAGTTTGGTCTTGGCTTGAGCTTACAAATTACCCTCAAGATTATCAAAATAAGCCTACTCCTGAGGAGGAATATCTCCGACAAGATTTTATCTACCAAGTAAAAGATCTAGCACGCTTGAACATGCAAGAACATTATTGTCCCAATATGTTTACCGATATAATTAAACTACGTAGTCAACAGATATCGAATTACTTAATTGGCAAACAGCCACAAACAGGTCTCAATTTATCTGCTCTTTCCCAGAAAATCACTGGACAACAGGACAATATTTTTAATGATTTCTCTAAGAATTGCTGGTGGTTGATAAGCGTCGATGAATTTCATGGTTGGTTACTTGATTACAAAGAGAACCAGGGAAAGTCAGTAATAGTACTTGCTTATCCACCGTGCCCTGCAGAACTCAGTAGGAGTAGGCT
>JAAHGR010001150.1 GCA_010672425.1 Symploca sp. SIO2E6 | reverse complement strand
CATATCGCCTATAAAATACGAGAACAACAAGATAATCAACCAGGATGGATTTGGGCTACCTTTGAGCAAGTGGATAATCTTGAAGTGAACAATCCGCCCGAAGGGGTTGATTTGAAAGCAACGCTGTACAACCCAGATTGTAAGGAGAATTGCCAAGCTAACTATCATCAAAATGTAAAGCAACCTTATCTTTGGCGAGAGCAAGCTCCACATGCAGTGACAAGAGCTGAGAATAGACAAATAACGCAACAAATTTCTACTCAGGTTGAGCGGCTCTCATCTCAGGAGGCACATTCTGGAAAAAGAAACTTTTTGGATGAGACAACCAAACAAAAGCTTGCCCAGCAGAACCAAGCATGGCAGAACAAATTCAAAGAGATAAATAAAGATTCTGTATGGCAATACTATAAACTCATTGGCACTCAGTGGTTGCAGAATCCCTTGAATGACAACATTTACGATCCTTTTTCAGCCGGATCATTAGAGGAATTCAAAGCTAAAATTAGACAAAATATGAGTCTAAAAAAAGAACGGCTACTCAATATGGCGATGGAGGCTTATGTGCAAAATCAGCCAAATATCAATTCCTGTATTGGCTGCCATGTCAATGCAAGACGAACAGTTGGTCAAGGTGAATCTCCACCAAAAGTGTTCTCAGATTTTAGTTTTTTGTTGGAACGTGCTAAAAATCAAGATTCTTGCCCAGAGAGCATTCGGGGATTGTGGTAAGTACCCGACAATAACCGGATTTGGTATGGACTAGATCTCGAAATCAAAAACCATCCTTCTTCTTCTACTAGCTACAATCAAATATGTTTGTCGGATGCATCAGTATTACCAACCAAAAATCAAGGATTGCTTTCGCCTCGAAATCGAACCAACTGAAGGAGTATTCCTGTTATCTGAAGGGAATACTGCCCTACTGAGCGATAGCCTTTATACCCAATTAGCTCCCTTGCTCGATGGTGCTTATACTGTTGAGCAAATTGTTGACAAGTTGCAGCACCAACTTCCACCATCTTATATTTACTATGGACTAACTCAGCTAGAGAACCAAGGGTATCTGAGCAACAGTGAGCAATTGCTCTCACCCTCCCTAGCAATTTTTTGTGACCAACTCAATATTAGCCTAGAAGCTGCTTACCACTGCTTGCAAACAACTAAGGTGTCAGTTAGGGCAGTTGGTTCCATTGCTGCTTCTGAGTTGATTGCAACCCTCAAGTCCCACCAAATCCAGATAGCTGAAGATGGTGATTTAGACATTGTTCTGTGCGATGACTATCTGCAACCGGAATTGGCGGCATACAATCAGGCTGCCTTAAACCAGTCCCGTCCCTGGTTATTGGTTAAACCCCTAGGCACTGTTATCTGGCTTGGTCCATTATTCTATCCTGGAAAAACAGGCTGTTGGGACTGTTTGGCACAACGGTTACGAGGCAACCGCCCGATTGAAGGGTACTTTCTCAGGCATACAAACAATACCGCACCTCTAACGCCACCCTTAACTAAAATACCTGCCGTCTTACAAACAGCTTGGGGCATGACAGCAACGGAGATCCTTAAGTGGATTCTCCAGAATCAGCATAATCAGCGACTCGAAGGGGTATTAGTCACTCACAATACCCTCACCCTAGAGACTCAAAGCCATATCCTCACCAAGCGCCCTCAATGCCCAAGCTGTGGACGAAACAACCCCAGCAAGGCTAAACCCCTGCCTTTAGTTCTAGGTAGTCGCAAAAAAACTTTTACCACAGAAGGTGGACACCGTTGCAA
>JAAHGR010000115.1 GCA_010672425.1 Symploca sp. SIO2E6 | reverse complement strand
CTAATAAATAATTCTCTTGAAAAAGCGATCGCTTACCTATAACACTGCTTTAATATTCCTCGCCGGTGTACACTCTCGTTGGGTTTCGCGAAAGCTACACCCAACCTACATTTACATCAATTCTGATTATCAATAATATCCTAATGGGTTGTAGAGAATTTTCGTAGTGGGAGCATCTTGCTCCCTAATAATCATACCCCAATAGCAATTTATACCTTACAGGCGCACACCTATCCCATTATTCAAATAATAGCCAAAAATCATGAAAATTGTAACCAATAAATAATTCTCTTGAAAAAGCGATCGCTTACCTATAACACTGCTTTAATATTCCTCGCCGGTATACACTCTCGTTGGGTTTCGCGAAAGCTACACCCAACCTACATTTACATCAATTCTGATTATCAATAATATCCTAATGGGTTGTAAAGCATTTCCGTAGTGGGAGCATCTTGCTCCCTAATAATCATACCCCAATAGCAATTTATACCTTACAGGCGCACACCTATCCCATTATTCAAATAATAGCCAAAAATCATGAAAATTGCAACTAATAAATAATTCTCTTGAGAAAGCGATCGCTTACCTATAACACTACTTTAATCTTCCTCACCGGTATACACTCTCGTTGGGTTTCGCGAAAGCTACACCCAACCTGCATTACTACATTTATCCTTCTGATGATAATTTTCCTCAACCAAGCATATATTGTAGTATGAGCGAATATCCTGTAGGTTAGGTGACGCTTTCGCGAAACCCAACACCAAGAGAATCTTTTCCCGAACATTTCCTGAGTTGTTTTGAGTGTTGAGCAAATTTTGTCCTGCTCGTGAACTGTCACTTGTTACTTGTTACTTGTCACTTCCCTTCCCTTTACCCGTCAATTGCTAATTGACCAACCACTAGTACTATGCGCTACTTGCCTTTATTGTTATTGTTCCCTTTCTCCCTATCCCTTTCCCTGCTACCAGCATCAGCCGTTGAACCGCCGAATGTCCTGGAACGCAGGCGTCCTAATGCTTTCTGGCCTCAAGCCGAATACCTGGTACAACAACAGCTGAATGTAATTCAACGGATTAATAAGGCACTGGCCAGTCCAGATTTAAACCGAGTCAAAGGAGCACAGGGACAATTACTCTTACAGGAGAGAAGGGTTAAAAAGTTTCTGGAAAGTCAATACCCGATTCCTGAGTTCCTTTGTCGGAATGGTCAAGAAGACACAACTATTGTTACTGAGTTAGATGTCTCCCAGAGTAAAGTTTACTGTGCTCTCTATAGTTCGACACGGCAACTAAAACCAATGAATGCTGAACTAGAGTATCGTTTACCGATGCTGGTAGGTTTGAGAGCACCGGAACTTCTACCATCAGCAAGAAGTTCTCCCTTCAACCGACAAGAGTCAGTAATACCCAGATTTTCACCAGTACCAGATTTTCCAGATCCAGAACCACCAGTAATTGGTATTCCAGCTAAAAGACCACTAGCGGGATATGAACCCCCATTCCAACCAGCGATCGCTCCATCAGAGGAAGCTGCTGCGCTCCTCTCAGCCGCTAGGAAACCACTATTGTCAGTACTGGATGTTTTTCCCCCGTCTGCTCAGATTATTGATTCAGCAGTAGCAACCCAAATTGCCGATCGCGGCGATTATGCTCTTTGGGCTACTGATGTCCAGAAGCATTCTCGGTTTCTTGCTCTACCGGGTACTGGTATTGCCCGGGTGCTACCTGCCGAAAGCTATCGCCTTGATCCTAATCAGTTACACAACCGCATACAACCGACGGTAGCCCAGAGATTTCCCTTTATGCCTTTGCTCAAAAGTAACAGTGACCATGTTCCCCGCTTAGCGTTGGAGGTAGCAGATGGGAACTTCCGGATTCCGATGCCAGGAATGGATTACGGCTTCCTGGTGAATTTAGGTGATCTTCCCCTAAAAGAACTGGAAATTAACCAGCAAAATGCTTCTATTCTTTCTCCTGAACAAGCAAAACTTTTCCTTGAGTATGTACCCCCCAATCGCTTGGAAACCTTACAAGCAGAACAGCGGCGCTTCCTCACTACTAAAATTGGGGCAGGTTTTCTCCCTTCTTTAACCACACCAGCTACCAATCAAGTTCCGGTAGTACTCAAAAATACCTATTTGCTCAGATTAGTCCAGTTTCAGCTGCCAGAAGTAGTACTCACTGGTGAACCAATTTCCCGAAGCGATCGCCGCTACCTCAACCTGATTCTGGATACCCCTAGTAGTGATCTACTGGTGGCTTTTCGACCAGTTGAACGGCGTTTTGATGGCAGTTACATCGTTCTCTGGCGTGTTTTAGATCAGTTTCCTGAACCCCAAATTGTGGATTTACACAGGTATGTCGAACTAGATTGATTTAAGTAGATCGGCAATATTAAAGTTAACTAGTGAAAGTCGTCATTTGTCATTTGTCATTTGTCAGGATTTGATTTGTCTTGAAACTGGGGAAACTTATTTGAAATGCCAAGCAGAAATCACAAGAGCTCCCCAACCCACTAGAAATGCGACTCCTCCTAAAGGAGTAATCGCTCCCAACCACTTGATTCCACTCAAACTCAGGGCATACAAACTGCCGGAAAAAATGGCAATTCCAGCGATAAAAGCCCAACCAGCAACGATTAATGGTATTTGTGCTGTCTCAGTGCGGCTTAACAGCAATGCTACTAATAACAATGCCAGAGCATGATACATCTGATATTGAGCACCTGTCTCAAAAATTTCCAGAGCACGTTCAGTTAGTTGTTCTTTCAAGGCATGGCTGGCAAAAGCGCCAGCAGCTACAGCTAAGCCTGCTAGAATTGCCCCTACACCCATAAAAATTTGCATGATCACGTCAGCTTTGTAAACACTACCTCTGTCAGATGATAAACTAGAGGTAACTGGCAGACAAAGCCTTTGGGCTTTTTGCTGTCAGTGAGATGCATTTATTACAAAAAAGCAGTCCTGATGAAAAGATTTCACCACTAGAAGACCAAAGGTGACATTCCTCCCGCCGTTAAGCCTTGAGGCTATAATGGGTCACTCCTGTCGGAAGAGGTTGACTGTTGACTACTCCCCACTTCTTACTCCCCACTTCCTACTCCCCACTCCCAAATCCCAAACCGCATGATTACTTCACTGATTATTTTATTACTTGGACTAGTGCTGTTGGTGGCAGGTGCAGAGGCGTTAGTGCGGGGAGCATCGCGATTTGCTGCTTTGCTGGGAATCTCACCCCTAATTATTGGTTTAACTATTGTAGCTTACGGCACTTCATCACCGGAATTGGCTGTCGGCTTGCGTTCTAGTATGGCAGGTCACACTGATATTGTGGTCGGTAATGTCATAGGCAGCAACATTTGTAATATTTTGTTAATTTTGGGTATTTCTGCCATCATCGCCCCCTTGAGAGTTTCTTCTCAGTTAATTCGGTTAGATGTGCCGCTTATGATTGGGGTATCGGTACTGATGTTTTTTTTCGGAGTTGATCGCACAATTGGCAACTCTGATGGCATTATTTTGTTCCTCGGTGGTCTACTCTATACCTTATTCTTGATTTACCAAAGCTACAAGGAGAAAAATCCAGAGGTTCAAGATGAATATATTAAGGAATATGGTATCAGTAGTAGTATGTCTTGGTCCCAATGGCTACTTAACTTAGGGCTGCTCTTAGCTGGCTTCGCTTTACTGCTGTTAGGTTCACGCTTGTTGGTAATCAATGCCACAAAGATTGCTCAAGCTATGGGAATCAGCCAATTGGTAATTGGCTTAACCATCATTGCTTTGGGAACATCTTTGCCAGAATTGGCTACTTCCGTTGTTGCCAGTCTTCGCGGAGAACAGGATATTGCTGTGGGCAATGTGGTGGGTAGTAATATTTTTAATATTCTCGTAGTCTTGGGCTTATGTGCTGCGATCTCGCCTGGGGGTATCAACCTCTCTACAGCAGCGCTACGACTCGATATTCCTGTGATGATTGCTGTGGCGATCGCTTGTTTGCCGATTTTTTTCACTGGCAATACTGTCTCCCGTTGGGAAGGACTGTTGTTTTTGAGCTACTTTGTCGCCTATACTACTTACCTAATTTTGGATTCGACCCAACACGAGAGTCTACCCTGGTTCAGTCTGGTAGTAACGGTATTTGTTGTGCCCCTTACTGTCTTAACTTTGTTAATCATTACCTGGCGTGCGTTTTACAAGTAAGTAGGGTTTGGGAGAATAAGTAACAAGTAACAAGTAACAAGTAACAAGGAATGAAGCATTTATCCTAGTTTTGGGTGCTCAAATCCCTAGGTAACCCAGGGATTTCCCCACGAGGAGTGCAGGGTTTTTGATTACTTAATATTTATTAACATATTTTCGTTTATTTATGCTTACCGACTTAACAAGTTCGAGCTGAAGATATTTGACCAATTGTTCTGTGAATGTCTTATAGTAAAAATTGGAGATTAAAAAAACTAAGAGTCAGGAGATTGTGTGATTTTTTGTAGTATCTTTCTTGTGTAACCCCTTACTGATACAGTTATTGCTGGTCTAAGGTGTACATTATATCCAGAGCAAGAAAAAAGAAAACAACTATGCCACGACTGAATTTGATTGCTCAGAAGCAAGTCGGGGGGGTAGTAACCCCACAAAAACAGTTCCCCTACCACTTCGATGAGACCGAACTCAAAACAAATTATCAGGATGAGGAATCAGATCACTTGACAAGTGCAACATTAGAGAAATCTCAACTAGATCTTGAAGTCATCAACCAGCAGCTAGAAAAAACCACTGCTTCCCAAATCGTTGAGTATACAGCACAGATATTTGGCAATGGCTTGGTTATGAGTACCAGTTTTGGTATTCAGTCTGCTCTCATGCTACACCTAGTTACCCGGATCATCCCCGATATTCCAGTCATTTGGATCGATACTGGCTATTTACCACCGGAGACCTACAGATTTGCGCAAGAGTTGACTGCACGGCTAAAGCTGAATCTGAAAGTATACCAGTCCCCCATCAGTCCAGCACGCATGGAAGCGTTGTATGGCCGTCTCTGGGAACAAAATGACGTTGATGCTTTTAACCGCTACGATCAGATACGCAAAGTTGAACCGATGCAGCGTGCTTTAGAGGAACTTAAAGCTACAGCATGGCTGGCAGGTTTGCGTAGAGACCAAACGGAGCACCGCAAGAGTCTACAACTGTTTAACCAACAGGAAAAGCTCTATAAAATACTGCCAATTCTCCGTTGGACAGCCAAGGATGTATACGAATACCTACAAGCCTATGAGTTACCCTATCACCCATTTTTTGATTTAGGGTACACTACAGTTGGAGACTGGCATTCCAGCCGACCACTCACTTTAGCAGATGAACACGAGCGCGACACCCGTTTTAACGGTCTCAAGCAGGAGTGCGGCTTACATCTTCCACAAACAACTGGTGAAGCAGAGAGCCTCGATTCGAGTTCGCTTTAGTTTTTCATGGGAATTGGGAATTGGGAATTGGGTATTGGGTATTGGGAATTGGGTATTGGGTATTGGGTATTGGGAATGGGGAATTGGGAATTGGGTATTGGGTATTGGGTATTGGGTATTGGGAAGAGGCTACTTTCATGCATGGTAGTGAAAATTTTTTCATGAGGACTGCCTTGTAGCCTTGCAGCCTTCTGTCTCAATTCGTCAAACCATGTTCGAGAGCATATCGTACTAACTCAGTGCGGCTATTAGTCCCAGTTTTGCTAAACAAGCGGCTGACATACTTTTCAACATTGCGGACACTGGTTTCCAGACGTCGGGCAATTTCTTTATTCATCAGACCTTGGGCTACCAAATCTAGGACACTCTGCTCCCTTGGTGTCAAGTCAATGCGGATTGGTGGAGGTGTTTGAACAATACCAGTGCGCTGATCTAGCATCCCTCGAATTTCGGCAATTTGTCTTGCGATCGCTTCAAGTTCTGTGCTGCCACCTTCTCCTGATGTGGCAGTACGACGTTCCAACAAGTTCTCAACAATTGCCACTAACTCATCTGGATCAAAAGGCTTTGACAGGTAAGCATCACAACCTGCTTGATAGCCTTGAATTCGGTCTGTAGTCATCCCGCGAGCCGTGAGAAATACTACTGGCAAGGATTTGAAGCGAGGATCATCCCGTAGTTGCTCCAGAAACTGATACCCATCTACTTTAGGCATCATAATGTCAGAAATCACGAGGTCAGGTGTTTTTGTCTGCAACATTTGCCAAGCATCACCAGCATTACTAGCAGCTTGTACAGTAAATCCATGTTCTTGCAAATAGTCTTGGACTGCTTCACGTAATCCTGGTTCATCATCTACTAGTAATAGTTGTGCTGACATCTATCTTTCCTTACAGTTATCCCTTGTCTGTTTCCATGGTAAGCGATTTAAGTTTTAAGAATGTGATGAGTAATGAGTAATGAGTAATGAGTCTCAATTCTCAATTCCCAATTCCCAATTCCCAATTCCCAATTCCCAATTCCCAATTCCCAATTCCCAATTCCCAATTCCCAATTCCCAATTCCCAATTCCCAACTCTCAATGAATATCAGTAGGATAATCTGTATGAACTGCTTCTAGCTTCATCAAAATTCTCGGCTTGAGTTTCTCAAACTCTTTCTTGAGAATCTTTTTACTCGCCGCTGGTTGGGAAGTTGAAACTATTGTCTGACTAGTATTTGCCCACTCAGTCAACATTCTGCACTGGTTAGGAGCAATAGTTGCAGTCATGACATTAGCACAATTTTCTGGCTCTGATAGGGCAAAGAACAAGATGCGGTAACACCCAGCTTCTCCCAAGAGTCTGGTAACTTTCTGACCTAGGGAAGTTTTGAGGTCTAGGTAGCAAGGAAGCCAACGGGCACCATATTCCTTATTATGCAGGGCAGTAATCCAGAGCACCATGGGATGAGGTGAAGTCAAAAACAGGAAGTAGTTGTAACGCATACTAACTAGACGGTTTTGAATGTCCTGTTTGGATAACATCACCCACAGGGTACCCAAAGCTTCCCGACTTGTGTGTATTATATGGGGAAAAACAATTTTTGATAGGGGTTTGTCCTTAGGCCAGGAAGCACGGCGACAAATTTCATCTGGGGTGGGAGCACGCCTCATCCGTGGCTCCATTTGTATCAGTTCCTGATTGGCTCGACCCAATTTACTACCTAGGGGTCTCCCCTGTCCCAAGTTCTGCTCTAAAGGTTCTAATGCCTTGAGTATTTCTCCAGCACTTTGAGGACGATCACCAGGCTCTTTGGCCATGCATTGCATGATCAAATCCTCTAATGCCTTCGGTAATTTCAAGTCGGGGTTAATCGAGTTAAAGGATTTAGGGGGAAGATAGTGATGAGCTTTGTACCAACCACCGAAGGAACGGGTTTCTGATAAAATGGGCATCTCGCCACTGAGCATCTCAAACATCATCACACCCAAGCTGTAGATGTCAGAACGTTGATCGAGTTCTTTTCCCTCCATCTGTTCTGGGGAACAATAAGCTAGGGTGCCCATAAAGGACTGAGTTTGAGGGACATCAGACTGGAGTAGCTTGGCAATCCCAAAGTCGAGAATTTTGACTAACTCACCGAAGGAGGTATCTTGAATGATCAAAATATTACTAGGTTTAATATCTCGATGAATGATTGGGCAGAGTTCACCTTTAACTAAGATGCCTTTGTGAGCGCATTGCAGTCCTAGACAGATTTGGCGGGTAATATTGAAAAACCTAGTTGGACTTAGATGTTGTGGTCGAATTAGGTCGCCTAAGCTTTCTCCTTCGAGGTATTCCATTACGTAGAAGGATACCTCGTTTTCATCTGCGCCAAAGTCTCTCACTCGTACAATGTGATTGCTTTTTTCCCCAAGTAAAGCACAGATGGTTGCTTCTCTCTCAAAGCGATCGCGCATTTTCTGATTGAGCAATGTCTGGGCAATAAACTTGACGGCAACAATCACCTCTCCCAATAACATATCTTTAGCTTGATAAACCCGACCCATAGCGCCTTGACCTATCAGCGTCACGAGTTGATAGCGATTGGCGAGTAAGCGACCAATATAAGGGTCAGTCGTCATGATGAATGTTCTACCAGCTTGGAGCAGTTGTGGAATATACCTAGTTTTTAGTCTAGTTTTGTGTTTCGCTTATAATGCTGTATGGGTATGAGCAATATCGATTCATGGGGCTACTCTATTGAGCTGAACTCACCCAACTACTTACATTCAAGCATAATTTCACTGTGTTTGGCGCTCTAGAGTTGCCTCCATTGTACTAGTAAGATAGTGACCCGCCATGATACTACTCGAGAGGTAGTAAGTATTATCATCAAGTCGGTGTCGTGTTTCAAAGCCACTGCGTCGTTGGCGATCGCCCAAGACCCAGTAGCGTTGAATAATGGAATCTGGAGTTACCCAACCCTCCCCCTCAACGCGACCTAAGACACTGTGTTGTAAAACAAAAGTGTATTGTCGCTCCTCAATATCAAGGTGACCTCGATATTGAAAAGAAATATCCTCGCGCTCACTATTGGGAAATACCAACTTTGTGACCATCGTAAACCAGTTTTCTTGGCCCCAGGCAATAATTGTTTTACCTCTGACTATAATTGGCATTCCATTTCGCTCCAGCCAATTTCCCTGGAGTGTCCAGCGTCCTGCCTCCATTAAAAAGGTATGAGCCACAGTGTTACCCTTTGCCTATTATCGAACATTCTTTGATTCTACTCACTCTCAGGTTAGTAATTAGCATTGCTATACTGAAATACCAAACTGGTCTAGATGAGGAATGAATAAGTTAAGTTTTTACGTACTAAGTACAACCGCAATTTTAGAGAGTACCAGGAAGTGACTCTAACAGCAAGAACTCAGAGGAATATGGAGATTCCCTAGTTTGGCAGCTTTCCTTGCCCCAGTAACTTGGGGCAGATTGCCCGGTATACCGAGAACACGCCAATGAGCCAAAACGGCAAAAGCGATCGCCTCTTTGAAGTCTCCGTTTAACCCAGCTTCATCAGTGGTTAGTACTGGCACTGGTGTTAAGAGGGTTTGCAGGCGTTGCTTCAAATAGAGATTACGGCTACCACCGCCACATAAGAGGACTTCGTCCGGCATCTGGGGTAAAAAACGACGGTAGCTATCTGCAATTGAAGCAGCTGTGAGTTCGGTTAAAGTTGCCAGCATGTCAGCAGTGCTCAAGTTATAATTAGAACCCATTTCCCAAAAGTAATTGAGGTAATCGGCACTAAATAACTCTCGTCCTGTTGATTTTGGTGGTGATGCCTCGAAGAAGTCTTGGTGAAGTAATAATTCTACCAAAGCATCAGATTTAATTCCACTAGCAGCCCAGCTACCATCTTGATCATAGGTTTGTCTACCATCGGTGAAATGTTCTACAGCTAAATCTAGTAGGGCATTACCAGGGCCTGTATCCCAGCCACATACTAGTGAAAGCCAGTTACCTTGAGATGCTGGTAGATAAGTAACATTAGCAATACCACCGATATTTTGAATGCATCGGTGCTTAGTGGGATGACTGAGTAAATAGGCATCTACCTTTGGTACCAGTGGAGCCCCTTGTCCTCTAGCAGCGATATCAGCTACTCGGAAATTGCTGACGGTTTGGATTCCAGTCAGCTGGGCAATTACTTCTCCTCGTCCCAATTGGAGGCTGTATCCTAGAGCATCGGTTAAGACACCGGGTGTCTGTTGAGAAAATGCTGCTCTTTCCTGGTAGTTTTTGTTATTTGGCGGTTGGTGGTAGACAGTTTGTCCGTGGGAGCCAATTAACTCAGCGGGAGGGTTACCTCTCTGAATTTCTTGGGCAGCAATAGCGAATTGGCAAGCGATCGCGTCATCTAATGCCGCTAACTCTGCCATGGCGATCGCTTGACCACCACAGACTGCCAAAATCTTTTCTCTTAAGGTTTTTGGGTAGGGATAAGTAGCACTAGCAAGTAGTTCGATCTTTAAATCGACATCAGTACCAGTAATTTCTACTAAAGCAGCATCAATACCATCTACCGATGTGCCACTCATTAAACCAATTACACGGGTGATATGTTTCACAGGGAATAGGGAATTGAGAATGGGGAATTGGGAATTGGGAATTGGGAATTGGGAATTGGGAATTGGGAATTGGGAATTGAGAATTGAGAATTGGGAATTGGGAATTGAGAATTGACAATATCTCCCTCAGCTCCCCCAGCTCCCCCATCTCCCCATCTCCCCAGCTCCCTTAACCTCACCTTAACGCAAAAGGGCTCTCCAAGTAGCGGGACCAACGATGCCGTCTGGTTCTAGCCGGAATTTACTTTGAGCTGCCTTAACTGCTGCTACAGTTTCTACTCCAAAAACTCCATCTGCTGCTCCTTGCAAAAATCCTAGAGCTCTGAGCCTGTCTTGTAACCGCGATATGGCTGAACCTCGCATACCTTCTTTGAGAATTGGTAAATCAACAGATGTCGGCTGGGGGTTTGGTTGGGGGTTTGCCGCTGTCGGGGAGGTTCTAGCAGGACTATTGCTCCTCGGAGTTGTTTGCAGTGCTGTAGGAACGGGGAAAGAAGATGCGGAGTTATCTGAGGAATTAGCGGTAGGTAAAGTAGTTGTTGTTGGGTTATTAGAATTGATGGTAGGGGAACTTTCTCTTGTCCTTGGGCTATTGCGAGTAAGGGGAGTAGGGTTGGCAGCTGATGGTGCAGGAGGAAACAGATGATCCCAGGTAGCAGGACCGGTAATACCATCAGCAGTTATACCGGCTGTTTGCTGAAACAAAGAGACGGCATTTGCCGTATTTTCTGCATAAATACCATCTACCGCACCGGTGTAGTACCCCAAAAGTTGGAGAGCAGCCTGAAGTTCAGCTACCATTTTCCCTTCGCTACCAATACTTAAAGTTGGTCTGGCCACTGGTGATGTTGGTACTCCCTGAGCAATTATCGTGGTAGCTGTTAGAAGGCAGAAGGCAGAAGGCAGGAGGCAGAAGGAAAGAAGGTTTGTGTACATTATTGGGAATTGGGAATTGGGAATTGGGAATTGGGAATTGGGAATTGGGAATTGGGAATTGGGAATTGGGAATTGGGAATTTCTTCCTTATCCTCCTTTTCCTCCCCATCCCCTCACACTCCCCACACCCCCACACTCTCTTAACCAAGCAGTATTAGGAATTGTCCTCCTTGTCCTCCCTTCATCGGGGACTAAACTCAATAACATTTTCCTTGATGGTGACATCATAGCTACCAAAAAAATTTTGTCCGAGGAGGCCAATATCGAGGAATTCATTGATACTCACAACGAGATCTCTGGCCTCGACTCCCCCTGCTGCTACGGAATTGACACGACCTAAGGCTATCTCTACCCTGCCACCAGCTGTTTCTGAGATGCCCCTTGCCTCCGGTTTTACTCCCAAGGCTGTTGCCATCTGAGGGGTGATAGCTATCCCAGAGGCCCCTGTATCGAATAACATTTCAAAGGTTTTTGTGCCATTGAAAGTGACGTCAACTACAGGAATGTTGGCTTCTCTGCGCTTGATCGGAACTTGCAGCCCCCTAGTTGCGGGTTTTTCGAGGCCACAAAGTTCCCCAAGGTCGATAACATTACCGTTGGTATCGGTCAGAGAACAGGGTAGGGCGTCTTGGGCATGGGCAACTGTAGGAATTAAGGAAACTCCAGCGATCGCGATTAACCCTGTCACTAGTTGTAATTGTTTCACAGCAATAGTCCAATTGGTACACGGAATACTATCAACTACAAGCTCAAGTTTAATGATTCCAGATTGCCTACTACCAGCTTAGCTATCAACTAACACCTAATACCTACCACCTAAGTAATGCTTGTTTGTCAATCCGAAGTAGTTGATAAATACCAGCACTTCCCAGTTTATCATATTCATCAGTTTGTAGATGATTTTCTATCAGTTTTCCTGGACGATTTAAAATCAGAATAGAGGGAGGATTTGGCTGAGTTTTGGCTATTTGTTGCATGGTGGGAATTGCCATTTCATCGAAGCGAAAGTAATTTACTGGTCTCTGGGTATAGAAGGTGACACTAGGCTTAGAAAAACCAATCATGAATAGTTCTTCTCCGGGTTGCTGTATTTCAATGGCTAGTTGGGAAAGTTCTCGCAGGGGTTGCTGACGCATCTCATCTAGTAGGAAGGAAGCTGGTGTGAGCACCAAGATGAAAAAGGCTACAAATCCTACAAAATTGGTAGTCCACAACCAACGCCAACGATGGCGCTTGAGCAGTAACAATGCTGTTACGACTGCCGCTAGCCACCAGATTAAGCTACCTTGTAAAGTTAAACCCGACTGTTGCAAGATCTCTGGTAAGTTTGGTGCAGCAGGGTCATAACCGATGAGTTCAGGACTATATAACATCGCCCCAGCAAGAGTTAGCAATAAGAGGAAGTTGAATATTCCAGTTAGGATGAATTGGGAATTGGGAATTGGGAATTGGGAATTGGGAATTGGGAATTGGCTACTTTCATCCTCTGGTGGTAAAATTTTTTCCTCGGGACTACCTTCTGCCTCCTGCCTTCTTGCCCTCTGCCTCCTGCCTCCGGTTCCCCTCCTTGGAGGGGTTAGGGGTGGGTTCTGCCTCCGGTTCCCCTCCTTGGAGGGGTTAGGGGTGGGTTCTGCCTCCTGCCTCCTGCCTAAGAAAATATCACTCCATAACAGGGCTACCATAATAGCGGCAGCCGGTATCAAAGGTAAAACATAACTAGGTAGTTTTGTGACCGCAATGGTAAAGAAACCGAAGATGCCTGCAAACCAGAATAGGGCAAATAAACCTAAATGAGTGGAACGGGGAGAGGACTGCCACCGTTGCCGCTGCCAAAAGCGCAACCTTGCGATCGCGATTGGTAAGTAGACAGACCAGGGAATAAAACCGACGAATACTACTAAAAAGTAGAAATACCAGGGAGCAGAGTGACCGTTGACTACTTCAGTGAAGCGCTGGATATTATGATAGCCGAAAAATGAGTCAATGTAGGCTTTGCCATTAGCTGCGATGACTAATCCATACCAAGGCAGGGTTAGAGCAAAAATGATCAAGATGCCTCTGACAATCTGCATCTCTCGTAGAACTTCTCGTAATTTACCCAGGTAAAGGAGGAAGCTGCCAATAATGATCCCTGGTAGTACTATACCTACTGGTCCTTTAGCAAGGATAGCTAGGGCAATGAGGAAGTAAAAGGCTAGATACCAATTTGATGAGGGAATGGGGGGATGGGGAGATGGGGAGGTGGGGGGATGAGTTTTTGGTGTTGTTTGTTGTTCCTTCTGCGCGTATCCTAGGAAAAAAGCTAGGAGTGCTGTGCCCATGCAGCTACTGAGTAGCATATCTGAGACACCGATTCTCGCCCAAATTATGGTTTGGGGATTTAAGGCAATCATTGCTGAACCCATCCCCGCAGTTAGCCATAGTTGACGTTGTAGAATTTCCCTTCTCCGCGTCTCCGTGTCTCCGCGTCTCCGCGTCTCCGCATCTCCGCGTCTCCGCGTTTGCCTAGCAGCTGGACTGGATACCCCATAATATCGCAAAGTATAGAAACCGAAAATCATCAATGCGATCGCGGCTAGGGCGGAGGGGAGTCTTACGGCCCATTCGTTCACTCCTATCAGTTTATAGCCAATAGCCATTAACCAGTAAATCAATGGCGGTTTATCAAAACGGGTCTCACCATTAAAATAAGGTGTAATCCAGTCCCCAGTCACGGTCATTTGGCGGGCAGCTTCAGCAAACAGGGGTTCGGTTTCATCTATTAAACCTGTACTTCCCAAGTTCCACAGAAAAATCAGCCAGCCAATTAGTAGCAACCAAAGCAGTGACAGACTCCACATCAGAGTTGGCTGCTTCTCAAGAGAGAGCCACCAAGGGGTTATTAGCTTGTTTCGTCTCAGCTTCATTTTACTCACACCACTTATAGGCTGCATCACAGCAAGTTTTTCCAGAACCTAATGTATGATGACTGGGAGTGTATTGACCAGTTCCCATTTTGGGAATTGAAAATTGGGAATTGGGAATTGGGAAGAAAATTCTGTTCTTGCGAATGTGGAACAGGTTTCTAGTAGTAGCGTGACACAGCTAAAAAGGTGTTTAGATTTTTGTAGTGCGTTCGCGTAGCGCAAACGTCTCGCTCGCTGGAGGTAAGACGCGAGCAGATCAGCTTTGCTGGTGCTGAAGGAAATCACTGGTTTTAGATCCCCGACTTCTTCTGCCGGTTTACCCTTGTCAATTACAGGTTCCATTAAGAAGTCGGGGATCTTGGGGAATCAAGCGATCGCCTTGTCCAAATAAATTATTTATTGATTGCAATCCATAGGATATTATTGATGACCAGAATTGATGTAAATGTAGGTTGGGTGTAGCGCTAGCGAAACCCAACGAGAGTGTATACCGACTATAAATATTGAATCGGTGTTCTACGTAGGCGATCGCCTTGTCCAAATAAATTATTTATTGGTTACAATTTTCATCATTATTTGCTATTATTGTAATAATGGAATAGGTGTGCGCCTATAAGGTATGAATTCTTATTGCTGACTTCAAGAGATACACCTAAGCCGTAGGTTGTTGAAGGGAAAGTGTAGGATGTGTTAGCGGGGGTATTATTAGGGAGCAAGATGCTCCCACTACGAAAATGCTCTACAACCCATAGGATATTATTGATGCTCAGAATTGATGTAAATGTAGGTTGGGTGTAGCTTTCGCGAAACCCAACGAGAGTCTATACCGACTAAAAATATTGAATCGGTGTTCTACGTAGGCGATCGCCTTGTCCAAATAAATTATTTGAGGAACCAATGTGGGGATTGATATTCATACTTCTCACCAAAACATCAGTATTTTTCAATCAACTCTTTGTGTTGTCCTTGGTTACTCCTACAGTAGCCGACTACGCCATTTTTTGGGCTCTTGAGAACAGTGGAAAATTGTGTAGATGATAATTGTCGTAATCTTGTTCTGCTTCTGGCAGAATAATCAGATTTCTAAATACCATTTCGTTGACTGCGAATCCTTTCTTTAGCTGCCTCCCATGAACTGCCTGAGTCGGGATTCTGTAAGTACGAAGCTTTTCTCCTAGCAAGCTCTTCTTTCTGCCAGTCTAATACGGGAATTTGCTCAGGAACTAAGGCAATGCTGTCCCATAAGTCTTCGAGGAGCTGTAACTTTTCTGAGAGGGTTAACTCAAAAAGTGGAGTGAATTCTGCATTCATACTGACCTCTCTCAGTAACTAGCCGTTGTGTTTTAAGTTTATCACCTAAGTTGTGGGGGTGTTTTAGTGTAATCATTTGATTCGGTATTACCTGGTTTATCTTCCTTGTCATGATTATTTTTCAATGGTTGAAAAAATTGATTTAATGGTAGGGTGGGCATGGCTGCCCAAAATTATGAGTATGACTAAAGTCCTTACCATCAGCCATGCCCACCACTTGAATGAGCCTTGTGGAGCAATTTGGTGGGCAAGGGAAAAGAGGTATTTGCTCAATTCATAGGCATCAGTTTCCCCTTGCCCACA
>JAAHGR010001149.1 GCA_010672425.1 Symploca sp. SIO2E6 | reverse complement strand
TAACCAAACTGATAGTTGAGTTTTGCCGATGCCAGAGCGTCCAGCAACTACGTAAAGCTTCTTTTTTTCAGCCCACCGATCAGATTATCAAGGTCGTAAATTTCAGTCTTCAATCCCGGTTCAGTGCTCCCAATCTGCTTAAAAATCCTCGTGGCAATATCAGCTGGCTTTTCAACATTAGATGAGCCATGTTCAGATAGCTTAAAAATCTTCTGTTCGCTATGGTCAAGGATGTTTTCCAACTCGGTAGATGTCTCGTAACCTAGCTGCACAATCTCATTGCCAGCCTTGATTAGTTGGCGACGGGTAAATTTGTCCATCACCAATTCTGCGTATCGGTCAATATTAACAGCCGATACAATGCGTTCAACGAGTTGTGCTAACTTGCTTTGACCACCAACCCTATCCAAAGTTTTGTGGTCATGCAACCAGGTGGTGACACTCATTAAATCTGTTGGTTTACCCAGGATGTGGAGCGCTAAAGCCGCTTCGTAAATATCTCGGTGAGCATTGATATAGAACGCTTGCGGGTACAAAATGTCCACAATCCGACTCATCGCTTCCGGGTCTAACAAGATACCTCCGAGGATTGCTTCTTCTGCATCAATGTTCTGAGGGGGTAAGGCATCACCTCTAAAGGGAGGATTTTGAAAACTGATAACGTTGTTTGTATTTGAGTACATTTATCTAAAACTCCATTACTTCTTGAATCCATTGGGGAATTTCTGATAGGGCAATTTCACCGCTCCTAACTGACTCTGGTAGCCAATCAGGAATCAGTCTTTTATTGCCTTTGGGGGTATTTCTAATCCGCCTTAATCGTTTTTCCCTCAGTTCCGCTGCTTTCTCTTCTGGGGATGGTGGCTTGCGGATTGTGTATGAGGGGGCTGTGAGGGGCTGTGAGGGCTGTTTATCCTCCTTTGAGGTAGAGTAAGCATCCCACTCAATTTCAAGCTCGTCACGGCGCTTTAAATCGTATTTACCTGCACTGATGTGTTTGCGAACCTTTGTGGTCAATTCTCCGTTCATCAATCCCTGGTAGGCAGGGTAGTCAGACAAAGACTTGGACATCCACTCTTCAAACCCACCCTCGAACTGCCTCGGACTCTTGCTGGTTTCCCACGGCAGCTGGTCACTCCCATCAAGGTTCTTTTGATAACGAGAACCATTCTCAATCGGGGCTGCGGAATCTTTGATCTTTTGGAGAGTCTGGTGGGTTGGGTTTAATTCTTCATTTTTTTGAGCGACTGAAGAGGAGAGTATCTCGGTTACCTCTTCTTGTCCGGATAGCGTAGCGGTAGCGAGCTTGCGAGCGTCAGAACTTTCTTCTCTTCGAGACGCTACGCGAACACACACACTCTGTTCCCCCTTTGGGGGGTAGGGGGGAGTACTTGATAAAGAAAGTAATTGATCGTTATTAGTACTTAATATGCGATCTGATTTTCCGCTTACGGTTTTTCCGCTTACGGTTTTTCCGCTTACGGTTTTTCCGCTTACGGTTTTTCCGCTTACGGTTTTTCCGGTGGTTTTCCGCTTCGAGGATTCCTTTTTATCAGTATCCTGGGGTTTATTGCTGTTGATTTTCGGCAATTCTCTGACAACATATTCAATGCCACCAATGCGACCATTTTTAGCTCTGGCTTGCTCCCGACTGATGTAGCCTAAATCCTCTAGCTCTTTGAGGGCAGTAGATACAGAGGTTCGGGCATCTTTGTCTGATTGGCTTTCCAAATGCTTGATGTTTACCTTCCATCCATCGGGGTAGCTGAGAAG
>JAAHGR010001148.1 GCA_010672425.1 Symploca sp. SIO2E6 | reverse complement strand
TCGAGATCCTTAATCGAGGTCAAGGATTAATTTTGCTAGATGGGTTAGACGAGGTGAGAGAAGAAGATAGCGATCGCATTTTAAATCAGATTCAACAGTTTACTGAGCAGTATCGCAGAAACTCCTTTGTCCTAACCTGCCGGATTGCTGCACGAGAATACACGTTTGGGAAGTTTACCGAAGTGGAGATGGCTGATTTTGATGATCAGCAGATTCAATCCTTCGTCAGCAAGTGGTTTCGAGCCAAAGAATCGGATTTGGCTGACTATTTCATGGAGCAGCTAGAAGGAAATCCACCAATTAAAGAGCTTGCCACTAATCCTCTACTGCTAACATTACTATGTATCGAGTTTGAAGATTCAGCAGAATTTCCTTCTAATCGCTCTGAATTGTACAACCGCGCT
This sequence comes from Symploca sp. SIO2E6, assembly GCA_010672425.1. Lineage (GTDB taxonomy): Bacteria > Cyanobacteriota > Cyanobacteriia > Cyanobacteriales > Coleofasciculaceae > Caldora. Next base: position 1,372 of record JAAHGR010001148.1, on the reverse strand, counting down.
ATCCAGACCCTATTAAGAAAGTGGGATACTAAACGGCGGATTGTACGAGAGCAGGTTTACAAAAAGTTGTCGGTACAGCGCAAGGAAGATTTACTCAGTGAAGTTGCCTTCGTTACCTTTAAGCGCAAGGAATACTTTTTCAAGCAAAGGGATCTGGAACAATATATTGTTGGCTATATACGTAACTTACCGGATGCAAAAACTGACCCAGAAGCATTGCTGCTGGATAGTGAAGCAGTGCTGAAGTCGATCGAAGCGCAGCATGGCTTGTTAGTAGAACGAGCTAGAAATATTTATTCTTTTTCTCACTTAACCTTTCAAGAATATTTTACAGCCAGGAAAACTATTGCTCAAGCGGATTTAGCAGTATTGGTCGATCGCATTACGGAAAAACGCTGGCGTGAGGTGTTTTTGCTAACGGTTAGTATGATGCAGGATGCCAGTGAGTTGGTGCAGCTGATGAAGCACAAGATCGATGGATTGGTGGCTAGGGATGAGAAATTGCAGCAGTTTTTGCGTTGGGTTGAGCAAAAGTCTAGTTCGGTTGATGTTTGTTATAAACCAGCAGCTGTTAGAGCTTTCTTTTTCTCTCTGTCCCTCTTTCTTAATCTTGAACTTGATCTCGAATTATATAATTTTATCGGGGTCGATCTTGACCTATCCATCTCTCTTTCGCTTTCTATCGAGCTTTTCCACTTCTTCTGCGAAACTCTAGATTTCTGGGAGACTTTTGCTCTCTCCTCCAACTTTTACGTTGAACTCGAATCTTCCAGCATCGACTCCGACTCCGGCATCTCCCTCTTCTTTCGCTTCTCTCCCAATCTTTTCCTTTTCCTCGATGTGTTTCTCTTCCTCGATCTTTCCAGAGTAGGAATTCTCGCACCAGAGTTAGAAAATTTATTACAACAACTAAAAGACCAATTTCCCAACCAAGAAGAATATGAAGAATATAATGATCAAGACCAATTCAAAGAATGGTGGGAAGTTAACGGTGAAGCTTGGACTGATCAATTCAGATCTGTGATGATTGAGCATCGCAATATTGGTCATGATTGGCAGTTTAACGAGCAGCAGGAGAAGTTATTAGAACAGTATTACGATGCCAATAAGTTGCTAGTGAATTGCCTGAATAGCGATTGTTACGTGAGTCAAGAGGTACGACAGGAGATAGAGGATACTTTGTTGTTGCCTACGGTTAATTAATTAGACGCAGAGACGCGGTGAGGTTATGCCACATTGAAATTAAAATCGGTGTATGCTGACTAACCCACCCCTAGCCCCTCCCAGGAGGGGAACCGGAGCTTTGCCAAGCTAGTCGGTTCTAGGGCATACTGCATATACATTCATCTTCTTTCTTCCTTATCTACTTTCA
>JAAHGR010001147.1 GCA_010672425.1 Symploca sp. SIO2E6 | reverse complement strand
CTGACAAGGGTAGGTTTTTTACTTTCGGGTGAGGACAAGACAAGGTGGACAAGGTGGACAAGGAGACAAGGGAGGAAAACCGTACAAATTTCTGTTCGGTTGTCAAAAATTCCAGATGTTGAAAAGCTCAGTTTTTCGTAAAAAATCAACATATGTCTACTTTCCTACTTTCCTCCCTTGTCTCTTCTTCACCGGAATATTAAAAACCTACCCTTGTGAGCCACACCCCCCACACTCTCTTATATAATATGCAGAATTCATTTGCAGTGAATCGCCATGCTCACGCAACTCCGCTTAGAACGGTTTAAAAACTTCCTGGATGCCGAACTTCATCTAGGTTCTTTCACTCTGATACTGGGAACCAATGCCTCTGGTAAGAGTAACCTTCGAGATGCTTTTCGTTTTCTTCATGGCATTTCTAGAGGTTATAACCTAGCTGAAATCATGGGGGAAAAGTATGTCGAAGGTGGAGTCCTCCAATGGCGAGGTATTCGCGGCGGAACCAGGGAAGTCGCCTTTGAGGAAGCGAATACTTTTTCTTTAGAAGCATCATTTACTTTTCCCGCAGACATCCTCGGACTAGAAGCAACTTACCGTATTGAAGTGGATGTTGGAACAGATAATCAAGCTCCAAGTATAATTACTGAGCGATTAGCTATTGCAGGACAAGAGGATAGTTTTTTTGAGGCAGAATCTCTTGCTGAACAAGGGCACAGGGATTTAATTGTTAAGGTTTTGAGTACTCCAGTAACCAATCGCCTAATTCCTTTTACTCATTATCGACCAATTGTTTCACAATTAGCTGAACTAGCTATTGACGTACTACTCACTGACTCAGAAGCATTCATCTCAGCTACTTCCATTAAAGAAGTTGCACGAGCTACACTAAAGGCTTTTAGTTCAATGCGATTCTTAGACTTAAATCCCGATGCCATGCGGATACCTTCTGTACCAGGGCAAACTATATTAGGCGATCGCGGCGAGAACCTTTCTAGTTTACTTCAGAGTATCTGTGCCAATCCCCAACGTAAACAAGCATTGATTCAATGGATACAAGAACTAACACCGATGGATGCAGCCGATTTTGAGTTTCCTGCTGATTTCACAGGGAAAATTCTGCTGAGTTTGATTGAAGCCAACGGGCAAAAAACATCAGCTATTAGTGCCTCAGATGGTACTCTGCGCTTTTTAGCGATGATTGCTGCCTTACAAGAACCCCAAACCGCCCAATTTTACTTTTTTGAGGAATTAGATAACGGCATTCATCCTACCCGCCTCAACCTACTTCTCCAACTAATTGAGCATCAGGTTGAACAAGGTAGCATCCAAATTGTCGCCACCACCCACTCCCCCCAGTTACTCAAACTCCTTAGTCCAAAAACCTTAGAATCTACTTCATTAACCTATCGTCTCCCCGATAGATTGGATGCCAAAATCCAACGAATAGTGGACATTCCCGAAGCTAAGCACCTGATTCAAGAACAAAACTTAGCACGCCTACATGAATCTGGATGGCTCGAAGATGCCGTATACTTCCTTGAAGATCAGGAGACGGTAGAATGAATGTGCTTGTTATACCAGAGGATTTTCGCAAAGACCAGTATATGCTCAAGCCTGACGGGGTGACAAAAAGGGCTCAACCCTTTACTGAATAAACTTTTGAGCTATCGTATGGTATGCTAAAATAATAGTTATATTCTCAATAATTACTCACTAATGACAATAAGTACCTTGTTACCCTCCTTCTACCAATCAACTCTAAAAAATAGGTTAAAAC
>JAAHGR010001146.1 GCA_010672425.1 Symploca sp. SIO2E6 | reverse complement strand
TATAGCTACAACCTTTGTTTAGCAATGATTATAGCTTCCTAGCAATTAAAAAAATAGAGGCGGCGAAGGCTGATTTGACCTAAGCCTCTCAACGATTTTATAGGCTTTGGGGAGATTTCATGGGGAATGATTTACCCGCTCATGAGAAAAACACGCCTATTTTTACTCTATCGGTGCTCGGTAAAAGCATTGATATACAATAGTTTCAGCTATTATTGTCACCCCGTCAGTGAGGGGTGTTTTGAAGCTAATTAACACTAAGTCTTCAGAAGAAATGCAGGGTCAGCTAGAATTTCTGAGTGATTGGATTTAATGGTGAATGAAGGACATTCTTACCAAGATGTCTAATATAATTTCCAACACATCCATTGTGGAACTGGCATCTTGCCAGTATACCTAATGGACATCATAAGAAATAACCACTTTCGTCACAAAAGAGACAAAGTAAATTTACTTTATATCTTAACTTAATCTAGATACAGGTCATACTCGCGATCGCTCCCCTATAGGAAATTTTAACCTAATTTGTGACTTAGACGCGATCGCAACTCCATTTTCGGATAAGCCACGCAGGGTAAAGACATCTAATATTGTTCAGGAATTTTCTAATTGTACCGCAGGTAAACTCTTCTGGTCATACCATGCATTAACTTCTTTGAGCATTTGCTCAATTGGTAACTCATCTAAACAGCGCCACGATGATTGTGCCAATGAGTAGGGATTAGTCTGGTTTGCAGTTGGATACCTTAGCCACTTGCCATAACCCATATCATTATCCATTGTGAACAACAATGCACAGACAGGAAATGGTAATTCCTTGAGATAACTTCTTTCTTGTGGAGACAGATGAAAAGCTATTTCTACAGGTGTATCCTGGAGTAACCCCTCCTGAGCTTGGACTTGAACACCAAATACTCTACCTGTGGGTAAATTATCTCTGAGTATAGTTACTAATAGGTCAAGTCCGTAGTCTGCTCTCATGTGCTCAATGGCCAAATTGTGGCTACGACTCAGATATACTACCGCAAGATTTTCGGCACGTTGAGCAATAAAATGCTTCATATCTTGCTTCATCACTCCCTCCACTTTGGATCACGAAGTACGGATTGGAATCTTGGATAGTCGGAAGCTTTCCAATAATTCGCCACCTCATCCCATAGTAACGCTAATGTATCTGGGATGAGGGGGTGTGCTACACACATCGTTGAAAATCCTGTATTCAACTCTCCATTAGCAGATATGATGTAAATTTTAACCTAATCTGTGACTTGGCCGCGATCGCAACTCCATTTTTGGATAAGCCACGCAGGGTAAAGACATCTAACTCAGATCAAAGTATATCAGGGTGAAGTTAGTCATCAATGCAAATTTTCTGATGTTGTTGAAAATCTCAATATTGATAAAATATCATCCCGTAGGGGCGGGTTCACCAATCCGGCAAGCACATTGACCAATCAATGAGAGTAAACCCGCCCCGGTGATACCGGTGGGGCGGGTGGGTGTTCCATTATCGTGTGGTTGCCTTCATTGAGAATCCTGTATTCAACTCTCTCGCTCACTTATATCCTCTGAGTTCTGCTCTTCTTAGGTATGGACATGATATTGTTCTAAGAGCGATCGCAATTCGTCTGCCTTATTGAGGATTTCACCGGGACGGTTGCGTCCTTTCGCAACTGCATAGAGAGGCATGTGGCCAATGGCTATGTATAGAATTGCCGATGTGATCCGACAACAGCTAAACTTGAGTACAGTAGAGTTACCACTAGTGAAAATCCTACAAGGA
>JAAHGR010001145.1 GCA_010672425.1 Symploca sp. SIO2E6 | reverse complement strand
CTGCTTGGGATAAAATGTAAGTATCGCTGCTCAGGGGCGGGTAATGAGACAATTTAGGCCATTTGGCAATAACTTGATTAACAAAACCCGCCCTGTCGATAACCTTGCCGATTGGCGCGATCGCTTTCCGAAAACATCGTCTACGGTAGAATAAGGACAGGCAGGATGCCTGTTCCACAAGAGTTTGATTATTGATATTTGTACTTAAAAATCTGCTGCTTGGGACAAAATGTAAGTATCGCTGCTCAGGGGCGGGTAATGAGACAATTTAGGGCATTTGGCAATAACTTGATTAACAAAACCCGCCCTGTCGATAACCTTGCCGATTGGCGCGATCGCTTTCCCGAAAATATCGTCTACGGTAGAATAAGGACAGGCAGGATGCCTGTTCCACAGGAGTTTGATTATTGATATTTGTACTTAAAAATCTGCTGCTTGGGATAAAATGTAAGTATCGCTGCTCAGGGGCGGGTAATGAGACAATTTAGGCCATTTGGCAATAACTTGATTAACAAAACCCGCCCTGTCGATAACCTTGCCGATTGGCGCGATCACTTTCCGAAAACATCGTCTACGGTAGAATAAGGACAGGCAGGATGCCTGTTCCACGAGAGCTTTGTTATTGATATTTGTACTTAAAAATCTGCTGTTTGGTATAAAGTGTAAGTATAGTTCATTGACTTACAGTAACCAACATGGATTTTTACACTGTTGTCCTGCGCCCAAGTAGAGAATATTGGGTTGCTTTATGCCTAGAGAATGGAATTGTTGGACAAGGGGATACACAAGAGCAGGCAATTACCAAGCTCAGAGAAGCAGTTCAGTCATTCCAAGAAGTTTATGTCTCTCAAGCTGATGTTTATTGCAATCCGATTTCCATCAAGGAATTACATGAATTCTTAACAGTAGAATCAAAAGAACCTGTATCAGAAAACTACGAATTTAGAGCAGTTTATGCCTAAAAATGTTCCTTCATTAAAGCCACAGCAGTTAATTAAATTGTTGAAGAAGGCAGGTTGTACTTTTTATCGTGAGGGCAAAGGAGACCATAGCCTTTATAGCCGCGTAATTGAAGGTAAAACACGAGTAGTTCCAATCGATACGGGAGCTAGAGAAATGTCACCAGCCTATGTGCTAAGAATTTTTCGGCAGTTTGGATTCACAGATGAGGAGATTGAAAACCTTTTAAAATAGGGAGACAACCGTTCAGCGTAACTCAACATGCCGGTGTATACTCTCGTTGGGTTTCACTTCGCTCAATCCAACCTACTTTCTTTTGACCTTTAGCGAGCAAGATGCTCGCACTACAAAATCAGCGATTGCACTTGAAATTTTTCCTGATCATCAAGTTGACGTTTTCCGTTTAATATGTCTAAAATTACTTCTTCTTGCTGGAAAATACCTAATAAATCTGATATTTTTAGATTATATTCCTCTATTAAGGTTTGTAATAACTCAGCATCCGTCAATTCAGGAAATTGCTCATTGTTTTCTTCATACTCATAGACTAACATTCCCAATACCCTTAAGTAGTCTCGATCATCTTGATTAAGTGTTTTTTTGTCTAAAATTGAATTAATTACTTGCTGATTCGCAATTAATTCGGCGTCATTGGTAATCGGACGTGGTGCAAATTTTGTGATTAAATTAAGGTAATAGGGGCTAGGGATTGTTAAACCAGTTGTCATTTTTCCAGTTTTCCTTGTCGTAGTCTGCGTGGGTTAAAACGGCACGAATAAAAATGATCTGTGCTTGGTAGTCAAGGTAAGTAATTAAACGATAAT
>JAAHGR010001144.1 GCA_010672425.1 Symploca sp. SIO2E6 | reverse complement strand
GTAATGAGTAATGAGTAATGAGTAATGAGTAATGAGTAATGAGTAAGGAGGAATGTAGTTAGGCTATGGAACAGCGGTTAACTAAATCACAACTGACACAAATTGTGGCAGAAGTTGAGCGTTTGTCTCAACGTCAGCAGGAAGAACTTGATGCAGCAGAAGTTCGGGAGATTCTGGCAGAATTGAATTTGCAGCCAGAGTTGCTCGAAGAGGCCATGATACAGTTGCGACGGCGAGAGGCTCTCACGGCGCAAAAGCGGCGTCATCGTTGGCTCATTAGTGCTGTGGCTATTGTCTTAAGTTTAGCGATCGTTAGTACTATTTTCTGGACACAGCACCGACAACAAACCCTAGCTCGTATCTTGGTTGAACAAGATAGGATTACCCTCAGGCAGGATGATGGTAGTCAACTAAGCACTGTTTCTCGCCAAGCTGCTTCTGAGCTATTCTACCGAGTAACCTTAACCGAGGCTCCGGTTGGACAAAAACTCTCCCTTTCCTGTAATTGGCACCAACCCAGTGGAGGGATTGTTCACCAAAATCGCTACCAGACGAAGCAGATTAGTACCTCTATCTGGAATACCTATTGCCGCTATACAATTGGTACTACTGCTCCTACAGGAACTTGGAAGGTAGAAATGTTGTTAGGCGATCGCTTACTCAGTGATGCTACATTTGAAGTAATAAGTAATGAGCATCTTTAGGGACTTGCGCCCCAAAAAGAATAAGAGAAACAAGTCAGCTTCCCTTAGAGCCTTGGAGCCTTGGAGCCTTAGGCTTGTGTTGATTCAATTCTTTAATCCAAAATCTAAATAAATCTAAAATCTAAAATCTAAAATCTAAAATAGTTTCTCAAGAGTAATGAGTAATGAGCATCTTTAGGGACTTCCGCCCCAAAAAGAAAACGGCCAAACAAGTCAGCTTCCCTTAGAGCCTTCTGCCTTGGAGCCTTAGGCTTGTGTTGATTCAATTCTTTTTAATATCAATTCCGGTTGCATCGGAATGATTAAAAATCTGGCTTTCTGGTTAGAAAACATAGATACACTGAGGGCGCAAGCTTTGCGCCCCTACATCACGAATATTATCCCAATGTAGCCGGAATTGATATAATTTCAGTATCTTGAATAAGATAACTAAGTTTTCCAGTGATCACTTCATTGATTAAGTAACTACTTAAAGAATTTAATTGAAGATGAGAATAATATCAGTTGTTTGAGTCTTGCCAGTCTTTGGTAAATGTCGATCAAGTATAATTTATGAAAGTTAAATTTTAATAATTATTATGAAGGATTTGTTGAAGTAGAAATAATTCAAAGTAGAATAAGTTTAATCGAAATTGAATTAGAGCATTTGAAAATTAATGCTACTCTACCTTTTCATCACCGAGATCCCTTTGATCGCCCCATTATTGCTCAATCTATGACTGAAGATATACCTATCATAACTCTCGATTCAGCTTTTGATAAGTACTCTATAACTATAATCAATTAGTTATAGTATAGTTAAACTTGCCAGCAGCATCCAACTAATGTTCACATCTGAGTTGTGATACTGGCATCTTGCCAGTACGATAGGTGAGGGGGGAAATGCGATCGCACTCGCACCAGGGTAAAAATTAACACTCATTGCCTCTATTAATCCCAATGGAGTCTATTCCCAATTCCCAATTCCCAATTCCCAATTCCCAATTCCCCATTCCCCATCAATCATGAGAAACACTATAAGCTGTAAGGTGGCAACTTCTCCTCACCAAATAGTGGGTTATTGGGGTTATGACCAACCGGAAGAATTAG
>JAAHGR010001143.1 GCA_010672425.1 Symploca sp. SIO2E6 | reverse complement strand
CTAATAGCGAAAGTCCGTTACAACGGACTGAAAACAGATAATAGATGCGATTGCCTACAGCACCAGCATAGCTGATCGCTTTCTCCTTAAAATCTTTTGTTGATTGTAAAAACCCGTGATTTTTGGCTATTATTTGAATAATGGAGTAGGTGTGCGCCTGTATTGCGATAACCTACTGGGGGCATTGGTATTAATTCCCCCTCCAATAACTCAGAGCGGTTATCGGTGCTGTCTTGATATTCGAGATATTGCTCAAAGGTCAGTTTTACAGGTGTGTGGGTTATGTTTATTACCGTACCTTGGAACTAAACTCCAGTAAAATTATCTGCCTCTAGACCTTGCGATCGCAACACTATTACCTCACCATGCGATCGCTACTGATAAATTCATCTTGGGTAATGTTCTCTACTCAATCTACAAGATCAGCGATCGCTTTTCTTGTAAGATAGGGTTTAAAAGAGTTATAGTATAGTCTCTAATAAAATATTTAACAATTGATGCAAGAGCGTTCGGGTGCTGCGGGTGGAAGTTGGCAAGTAATTGATGAAGTATTTGACTCAAATGTTGTGCTACAGCAGGATCATCTATCATGTGCCCCGGCTTGTGGTGAAATGCTGCTTAAAGAGCGAGGGATTAATGATATTACTCAAGCAGTGATTACTACTGAGACTGGGGTACCTGTAGATGTGAGATATCTTGCTCTTGTGCTGAATAAATTAGCTCCAAGTAATATTGGTGTATGGCGTGGTGGTAATTTTGGGGTTGAGCTAGCGGAAATGCCAATTCTCCTGGAGAGATTAATCACAAAGGGTTCGTGGGCAGCAGAAATGAAAGAATTTGGGAATCCTCTTGCTCATTTAGTAGTTGTTGACGGATTTGATATAGCTGGAAGATTACTGATTCGAGATCCTTGGCATGGCACTAGATATAAAATGGAGAAGGAAGAATTTTTGAATTATTGGAATACAAGAGGTATTTATCTGGAGAATAGCTGATGAAGACCAGTGTAATTGCAATTGAGCCTTTAGAGGGAACAAATGAGTTTAAAGTTATGATGCTAATTGGTGACAACCGTCAGCAATTTACGTTTACGGTTGAGCAGCCGCAGCAAGAATCCTTTGCAGTAATTGGTGGGGATATTGATTTCTGTAAATTTTTCAGGTTTAATCAGCATATATCAGCTAAAGTCGGGGATTTAGTTGGGCAAGTTGAGCGAGGTAAGATCATTGAATTACCTGTGGGTGTGGGTGATTTTTATACTCCAGAAGCAGCGATGGAACAGCAACAGCGTTTCCGCCTAAGGGATGGCATGATTAACCAGCAGCCAGTAGAGGAAGTTAAAAGCGAAGTTCGCCATCAGGCAATTAAGCTAGTTGAAAAATTACCAGAATCAATGCTCGGTGAAGCGATTAAGGTATTGGAATCTTTGGCGGTTAAGGCTCATATGTAAAGAATGGGTGAATTTAGAATTTAGAATGGGTGAATTTAGAATTGGACATCAGCATCCCACCAGAGATTAAAACCCCAGCGCTTATACTCAGATCTTGCACCAAGCCGGAAACATGCTTGTGGAGGTAGGCAATAGGCAATAGGCAATAGGCAATAGGCAATAGTGATAAGATTGGACGTTTTCAGATACCCGCCAGGGGTTTTAACCCCTGTCTAATAGCCAAAGTCCGTTAAAACGGACTGAAAACAAATAATGGATGCGATTGCCTACAGCACCAGCATAGCTGATCGCTTTCTCTTTAAAATATTTTGTTGATTGTAAAAACCCGTGATTTTTGGCTATT
>JAAHGR010001142.1 GCA_010672425.1 Symploca sp. SIO2E6 | reverse complement strand
TGGTAGTTATATGGTTGGAGCTAATGTATCACTTACTGGTTTTACGGGAAACATGGTTAACGGTAAATATGCAATTAGTCGTGCTATCCATCGCCTTGATTCTGATGGGTGGACAACGGATTTAGAAATGTACATGATTTTTAGTTGAATGGGATTGAGATAGACGCGGAGACGCAGGGACGCGGGGACGCGGAGAGAGAGTTTATCCATCATTACCACCTAACACCTAACACCTAATACCTTCTCATGGAAGTTCCCACGCTTATTGAATTACAGGAAAGCATTTCTGCTATTCTGATGGACATAGAGAAAAGCAGGCTCTATGAAGCAATAGACCTGAATTCAACTGAGTCAATCAGAGTAGCCAAAAATGCCATCCTTGAAGCGATCGCACTCCACGAGCCACGGGTTACAGTAGTGGAAATTAGGGTCGCCAGCGAGGGTAGAAAACTCGGCTTAGATATTGAGTGGAAACCTGTAGGGGACTTCCTGTTTGAGGAACTGTTATTTCTCACCTATGACGGTTCTACTGGTTACGATGGGAGTTTTGAATATGGCTGACGCAATAAGTAATAAGTAATAAGTAATAAGTAATAAGTAATAAGTAATGAAGAATGTAGAATTGTTTTTTTCTACATTCTTCATTCTACATTCTACATTCCTTTTTCCTCACTAAACTGCGCCAGTAATTCCTCACGAGATAATTGCAAAATCAATTGGGTGGATTCCTTGGCTGGCAATTGGCTTAAAGGCTCGACAATTTGGGATAATGCCTCATCTATTGCGCCAAATTTTACCTCCAGCATACTTTCAAGCATGAGGCGCATTCCTTGTTGCATCCCTTGTTGCATCCCTTGTTGCATCCCTTGTTGTATCGCTTGTTTCATCACTTGTTTTATCCCTTGTTTTATACCTTTTTGTTGTCCTTCCCGAAGAGCCTCTTCCCGCCATTGTAGATATAAAGGTGATAATTTCATGATTAAATTCTGCTCAATTTTGCTCACTAAACTGCGCCAATAGTCCCTCACGAGATAATTCCCAAATCAATTGGGTGGATTCCTTAGCTGGCAATTGGCTCAAAGGTTCGACAATTTGGGATAATGCCTCATCTATTACGCCAAATTTTACCTCTAGCATACTTTCAACCATGAGACGCATTCCTTCTCGAAGAGCTTCTTCCCGCCATTGCAAATATAAAGGTGATAATTTCATGATTAAATTCTGCTCAACTTTACCTACCAAACTGCGCCAGTAATTCCTCACGAGATAATTGCAAAATCAATTGGGTGGATTCCTTGGCTGGCAATTGGCTCAAAGGCTCGACAATTTGGGATAATTCCTCATCTATTACCCCAAATTTTACCTCCAGCATACTTTCAACCATGAGACGCATCCCTTGTTGCATCCCTTGTTGTATTCCTTGTTGCACACCTTGTTGTTGTCCTTCCCGAAGAGTTTCTTCCCGCCATTGCAGATACAAAGGTGATAATTTCATAATTAAATTCTGCTCCTCGTTATCTAATTGTTGAGTTGTTTGTAGGTTGGCTTTTAAGTTGGTCAATAATTTGAGAGCATTTAACCGTAAGGGATTCGTTGGAGGTAGTGCTTTGATTTCATCAATGGCTTCCTCCTGAACTCTCCCCCTACCTAACAATCTAATCCAGAGAGTATCTTTAGTTCGAGGTAACTTATGAATGGCGACAATCGCCGTGCGGAAATACTCTGGTAAAAAATAGATTCCCTCTCCCCAATTGTCTAGATCAATTTTAGCTCCAAGTCCTTCGAGTAGGGATG
>JAAHGR010001141.1 GCA_010672425.1 Symploca sp. SIO2E6 | reverse complement strand
AGCGGGCGTGAGACTTCATCATTGGGGTAAATTTTCCGTATCTCTTTACTGACAGTTGCCAAAGCTCTTTTACGCTTTTTTGCCTCAGTCAACTCATAAATCTGCGTAAGTATTTCGGTCGCAAGCTTCTCAATCAAAGATTCATCACTTAGCTGTTGTAGTTGCTCTGCAAAATTTCTAGCTGTCTGTGTCCAATTCATCTTATCTATATCAAAATTCTCTTGTATATAGATTAACCCGAAGCTATATCTACTAACAAGTGCTTATATCTATAGATAATTAGGTTCGATAAATAAAGCTTGTAAGTATTCAAGGTACTTATATAACCCTTATAGATATAGCCAGATGCTTAGTTCCTTGTTTACTATATAAGTGTAATCAACAAATATAAGTAAGTAAGGTATGAGTAGACAGCTAAAGTCACCAGATGAACTGGAAAATACTTTCGTGAATGAGCGTGTAAGCGTTCTGTTACCTAAATTTGAGGCACTAGCACCGTACAAGCGCAAGCAAAGGGAGGTAGGGGTTCAGAATGAAGACTTGGAGGGTTGGAAAGTTCTAGCTACAAAGGAAGCAGCATTGCTCAAGTCATATTATCCTGATGACAAGCCAGAGAATGAAAAAGAGTACGGTGCTTGCCTCAGGCAGATTACAGCCCTTAAGAAGGGTTTGAAGAAGGCGGCAAAAACTGATATCAAAGACCATGCTAACTATCACCCAGTATTAACAATCATTACTCACTTTGGAAATGCTCTAAGCTATCTGTTCAGTGAATACAAAACCAGGCAGAACACTAGATACAGGGAAAAAGTCGAGGAACGCTCTACTGTTTATAACCGAGTCTCACTGGATTTATCCCCATTCCTTAAGTACGCTCATTCGACTCTGGATGAAGTGGCTACAGGAGCTTCTATGGAGGATGTTGATTGGAGGGATGTCAGTTGTGCTATAGCCCTAGCGACCGGGCGTAGAATGGCTGAAGTTCATCTTTCTGGGGAGTTTCGGAAAACTGGAGAATATGAGCTTGGGTTCAAGGGTCAGCTCAAAGGTAAGAGGAGAAAGGTTGGCAAGAAAAAACTGATAGACCATGAATTCACTATACCAACCCTCTTGTCAGCAGATTTAGTTTTGCAAGGAATTGACTGGCTTGATGCTAATGGTAAACGCTTCCCTAGAGATGAAGACCCTGAGAGAGTTAACAGAACGTACTCTAAGCGCTTCAATGGCAAGGATGGAGTAGTTAGGGATAACTGGGAAATCTTACCAGAGGGTATGACTTATCACAAATTTCGTGGGGCTTACTTCAGAGCTTGTGTGGTTAATGCTTTAGTTGACCCTCTGGATTATCTGAACTTTGCCCGGTCTATATTAGGCGATCGTGATGAAACAACAATTCGGGCTTATCAGAGGTTTGAGATAAAACCAGGAAGTCTAACTAAGATTTAAGCGATAGAACAGGCTGGTGCTCTTTTTTTGCAATCGCCTCCCCCACCAGCCTGTTCTATCGCTTTTTAGCGATGGTTAAAAAGTGGCGGTTTTATCACAGTTTTATCACTCTTCACCTGCAATTCCTGTGTGCTTACTTTGAGAGTGATATTACTGTGATATTACTGTGATATTTCAGTAGCCATAACCCAGCCATTGCGATCTAAACCCTCAAATCTCAGGGGGTGATGGGTTGCCAGTTTTTATAGATTAGACTCTATAAAAACAGCAACACTGATAGAGAATACTTTACGTCACCTACCCCCTATTCTTAGAGAAACGCTACCAGATGACGTAAATTTTTGAGTAAAGCC
>JAAHGR010001140.1 GCA_010672425.1 Symploca sp. SIO2E6 | reverse complement strand
ATTTTTAGTAAAGATGCTCTGCTCATAACAATAGTTATATAATCTTTAAAGATTTTCAAAGTTTGTCAGAAACCTGGTTTCTTTGGGAGAAATGCTAATATTTTGTTGTTGTCCTCACGAGAAACATGATTTATAATCACTTAACCAGTTCTCTAGTTATCTATCTGTTTCATTAGATAGAAATATATAAAGGCACAAACCATTCAGTAGAGGACAAATAAACCATATTCTTGGATCACTAGTATTTAACCCCACAAATCTATCAATTAAGTCTGTTTGAAATGTGCCGATATAAAGAACAATAGCTGCTACAATAGTAACAAGTACAGCTAACTTATACCTCTGTTCTAATTGACATATTTTGATTAAAGTCATAGTGAGTAAAAAGAAAATTATTAGATAGACTAAAAAGTCTAGTCCTTCTAGAGGAGATGTAGAACCAAAAATAAAATACTTTGTCTTCTGAGTGTAGTAAAGTCTGAGAGGTATCCAAGATAAAAAAGATACTTCTGTAGTTATTAAATAGCCAAGATATTTAAGTTGATTAACAATTTGCCTTGAATCTAAGTTGGGCCAGAGTACAAACAGCATTAAAACATTAAAAATAATCATCCAAAATGTTAAACCATAAAACCATCGACTAAAAGAAAAGTAATCCTTGTTACCTTTCCATACATTGTAAGATAAACTAAACTTCATTAATTCATAATAACTATTTTCTGCTTCTTCTGAGATTTCTTTGTTTTCTTCTTTAATGTTGATAAAATTCGTAATTGCTTTTTTAATCTTTATTTTTTTAATTACAATTTTATCTGATTGTATAAATTCATGTTTATCAACAATAGTTCCTGGAATTTTTTCAATTTTATCTATAATCTCTAGAGGTGGTTTATCTACTGTTGCTACAGCATTTTCAGTAAGCTCAAAAAGCATCATATTATCGGACGTTACTTCAATAGAAAGAGTTAAAATAGAAATAAATAAGACTACTGCTACTGGTAGCCAAAACTTTTTTTTATTAATAAATTGACAAAATGCTTGATAAACTCCCCACATTGCTATCCAAAAAGAAAACCAAGGAAATAAGATCATGTGGGGGTATAGTTGAGCATAAAATTTAAATTGATTGAATTCTAAGTGAATACTTAAAGATAAACCAATTGCTCCTAATATTGCTACTATCAAGATTGGTAATCGATATTTCAGAGGTAATTGATACTCTGAAATCAGCCCTTTCCATGTCGGCAGATTAGGTGCCCCTGGATTATGTACAATAACCGGTAACCAATGAGCGCCGGGATATTGTTCTGGAAGATCCCACTTTTTTTCTAATTCTTTTCTGACTTGATGTACTGCAGCAAATAAAGATGTGTTGTGAGAAAAAGTATCGAGAAAATGGGTTAAGAAATCACAGGCGATTTCATCTGAGATGACCTCCTTCATGACAATACTACTTGGTAAATGTAATTTGGCTAACTGATTAGCTAATCCCAAACCATCGCAAGAGTTGAAAATTGCTAGTTGTAAACCTTTTTCAATGGCAGTACTCAGTTCTTGTTTGAATTCATCAATTGTTAAGCAATCATCTTCATTATTAATAACAATAGACCCAATTGTGCCATCCTTTCGACTCTCACTATGACCGGCAAAAAAGAAAATGTGCCAACCTCGACCCTCCCGAAGCTCATCATCGTAAATCTTCTGCTCTAGGCTGCTCAAGAATTTTGATGTCTGCTGCATGAGCTTTGACTCGCTCCAGCAATGCCCGATCTTGCTCAAGATTAATATTATTGTCTCCGCC
>JAAHGR010000114.1 GCA_010672425.1 Symploca sp. SIO2E6 | reverse complement strand
GACAAACAACCAATAACAAACAACCAATGACCAATAACCAATGACCAATAACTGCCCACAGGATGAGAAGATAGATTAAGAAACTCTTAAGTATTTTGATGGACTGTTATGGCTGAAATTCAGTTTTTTAGAGGTGTTAAAGAAGAAGTTGTCCCTGATGTCCGCCTCACCCGCTCTCGCGACGGTAGTCAAGGTACTGCAACTTTCTACTTTAAGAAGCCCAAAGCTTTTGACGGTAAGCAAACGGAAAACATCCTGGGGATGTACATGGTGGATGAAGAAGGTGAAATTGTAACTAGGGAGGTCAAGGGTAAATTTATCAATGGTCAGCCGGAAGCACTAGAAGTAGTTTATTTGATGAGATCCCCTGAGGCATGGGAGCGTTTCATGCGTTTTATGAAACGGTATGCTGAAGCTAGTGGTCTAGGGTTCAGTAAGTCGGAGAAGGAATAAGGGAATGGGGAATGGGGAATAGAAATTGTTTCTTCTCTTTCCCCTACCTTCCCATACCCCCATCTCTAAAATCTAAAATCCCAAATCCCAAATCTAAAATCCAAAAATGTCCCACCAGCCTCACCCTGATCCAGAGCAGATGAGAGTCAATTGTGCTGTCATTACCGTAAGTGATACACACACGCACTCAACGGATCGTAATGGTCAGCTGATCAGGGGATTATATCAAGTTTGGTAGAATACTTACACTTCGATTGCAACAAAGCTCCAGGGCAGAGGGCTCCAAGGCTCCAAGGCAGTTGCCTGTTGCCTTCTGCCAATTCCCGATTCCCAATTCCCAATTCCCGATTCCCAATTTCCCATTCCAAAATTTTGTTCATTACGAGCAGTTTGATTAGTGGGATTGACTAAAATATAAAATGGATATCTTGTCAAATCTTTGTCATGATTCGTAATATAGAAGAATAACAGTTGACACTGCCAAGCTATGGTGCATCTAAAGAAAACATCAACTGGCCATCATCAGTTTTTTCCTGTGGAACAGGCTTCCAGCCTGTCATGACACCAGCAAGGCTTGTGTAAGCAATTCCCTATATCTAGTTATCTAGGAGTTAGTCATGTCTCAACCCATGCAATTATCTATGGAACAGCAGTTTAGCCTTCGTTCCTTTGAAACTCAGGTTCAGAAAATGAGTCGAGAGCAAGCCCAAGACTTCCTCATTCAACTTTATGAGCAAATGATGGTGCGTGAAAACATGTACAAGGAGTTCCTGAAGCACGAATGGGGTATTGGCTCAAAACCTCAGTTTTAGTTGTAATCACTCTAATGTAGTAGGTGAGCGACCTCCTTCTCTTGCTTGAGTCCGTAAAGGAAAGAAGCTGGGGATGCAGGGGCGTTAACTCTTATAAGTAATAAGTAATAAGTAATAAGTAATAAGTCAAGAGTTCATTCGGAATTCTCTGGTTAAAGTGCAAGATTTTAAGCAATTCAGACCTGATTATGGCAGTTCTCGCATCCGTGAGGTATATTCCCAATTCCCTTTAATTTTGAACTTTTAATTTTGTTTGCGTAGCATTGTGAGCAAAGCGAGGCAAATTTTGAATTTTAAATACTGCTTGCTTGACAAAACTCTGCAAAAATGAATTCCTTTGATTTTGCTGGAAAACCTGTTGCAGTTTCTGCCCTAAACGCTCGATATTGAATAGTTGTTCAGTTTTTGTCTGAGCTGTTTCCTGCTCTTGGAAATACTCAATCAAACTTAAACCTGCCAATCTCGTGAGATAGGCAGCACTAACACTCTGTACTGCGCCCCCAGCAACGTAGGTGAAGGTATTGCTTTTGAGGATACTACCAATAGTTTGGGTAGAAAGCTCTACTAAACCTAGTTTGAGCATCAAACTACCCAAAGTTTGAGCTGCAGTCTGAACTTGCTCTAGAGAAAACTTTTGCTGGTAAATCTCTCCTAATTCTGCTACCAACTGGGTACTAACAACAGCTGTGGCTAGTAAATCTAGTGCGGGAACTGGGTTGGCAAAAGCAGTAGCAGCGGCAATCCACTGACATTGTTCAATCACAGGTAAGGCGCGATCGCGTTTGAGTTGATTTAGGGTTGTCTTGGCTTCAACTTTGATCAATCCTGCTGTTCTAATTGTAGTTGCCCACACTAATTGTTGTCCTTCTTGGGTCAAAATTTGACTTAATCGCTCACACAGGGATGTCACTGTAGGAGATTGGGGTTCTAGCCATTCTTTGACTGAAGCATCTGGCTGATGCTGCCGCACTTTTACTGATTTAGGGGAGGCACTAATGCCGACTACATCTTCTGTTGCCAAAATCCCTGCTACTCTCTGCCGCAAATGTTTTAAAATAATTGCTCGTTCTGTGGGTAAATACTGGTCTTGTTTGTTAAATACCAAAATCGTGGCTAAATTAGCAGCCTTTAGTTGCTTTAAGGTTTGAAACTCAGTATCAGTCAAATCTCCAGCAGTGACAAATAGCACTAAATCGGAGTGTAAAACGGTGGTAAGGATGGGTGTATCGGCAAGCACAATTTCTTGAGTAGTGCCTTCTGCCTTAACCCTGGTATCACTACTGACAAATAAAGCTGGTGTCTCCTGCAAATTGAGACTTTGCTGCTGTTGGGATACCCAGTTAGATTCCAGCTGTTGCAGCAAGGTTGTTTTACCAAAGCTTTTGCCACCAATGATTACTAATCGTATTGTTTCCCGTTCTAACTCAGGGGTTAGCTGAGCAACCTGCTGTCGCAATTGGCTAACAGTATCGTAATCATCTGCCTCAGTTTCTAGCTGGTTAATCGCCGTTGCTACTTGAGCGATCACTTGCTCAGCTGCTTCTCGATCTACAGGCTCAACAAGGGGTGAAGACTCAATTTTAGGGGAAGTTTTCCTAGCAAACAACCAAATAACTGTGGCAATTGCAATTGTTCCTAAGATCCCCCACTCACCTACCTCTACTACTGAATCATAGACAAGATCTAAAATCCACAGTCCCGTGGATAAAACTATTCCCCCCACTAAAATGGGTCGTCTTATCTTAACAGCCATCTCTTTCTCTCAAAGCTAAAAATTGCAAAACCCTGCAAACATTTCGCTTGCAGGGTTTGCTGTCTTACGAATTTGGTGGCGGGAGGCGGATTTGAACCACCGACCTTCGGGTTATGCGTACCAACTACAACTTTCGTTGCCTGGAGATTCCAGTTTGTGGTCTGGACTGTCCCTTCATCCTCGGCCGAACCGTTAGGATGCCTGCCAACCAGTCTCTACACCTTCTCCGTTTACCGGAGCTTGGCTCGGGATTGCCTCATTAATAGGGGTTTCCCCGAATTTGACAGGTAAACACACGCAAATTTCTCTACGTGCCGCCCACACCAGGATTAACCTTAGTAGTTAACCTGATAGTTGAGCCCGACGAGCTACCAGGCTGCTCTATCCCGCGTTGCTTTATTTAGTATAACCCTTATTTGTAAAAAGTGACAACTTTATCGAAATATATTTCTTAAAAGCTCCCCACGGGCGCGGCGGCATCGGTTATGAATGGAAGAAACACTTCCTCCTACCTTGAAGCCTTAGAGCCTTGGAAGCCTCTTTCCTTATGCCCTCTGAGCTCTGCCTTCTACCTTGTTTTTTTCGGAGTTGAGGCGATCACGACAAACCTGCAACCACCCCTGCCAACTGCCATACAATAGGCACACTGTCTGATCAGCACTCCCACTAACAATGTACTGTCCATCATCGAATAAGGCAATTCCATGACCACTAAAGTAAAGCAATGCTTCACTATTGGCTGCCTGCTCAAGCAAGAAGTATCGCAATTCTTGAATAAGCTCTCTACTGGTTAGCCGAGTTTGGCCTACCTCGCATTGCTCACTACTCAACCAGTGGCTAGGTAACGGTTTGACCTCCTGAAACTCCCCATATTTCTCAAGCTTTTGTGCTACTGCTTCAGCATCGACTTTTGGTTTGGTTAATTGGGGCAACTGATCGTATAAAGAAACACCCACAACCAAAGCATATCGTTTCATCTTCTATGAAATAGAAAAAAGAATTATGACACATAGTACGCTCATCAGCCGTACACTTTTGGCAGGGCGATCGCGAGTTCTAGATCCCCGACTTCTTCTTCGAGTTTATCGAGTGAATTACAGACTAAATCGAGAAGTAGGGTATCTTGGTTACACAGGTATTAAAACCTGATGTTTCGATCACTTTTAAGCGATCGCTCAAGATCCCCGACTTCTTGGTTCAACCTGTGATTAACAAAGGACAAATGACCAATGACAAATGATCAATGACCAATGACTCTAAAGCATTGATAACTCACCAATGACCTCTAAGCGCTTAAACTCGCTTAATCTCATAAAAGTCTCTGCCAGGGTTTCTGCGATAGAAGGACTAATCCAGCCCATTTGCTTGAGTATGTGGATAGCAACAGCATACTTGGCTCGTTTGCCTCCATCCATCACTTTAATTGCTAGACCTAGACCTTCTCCCACACGACCAATACATTGAACACCTTCTGCTCCAGCCTTACTAATCAACTCCCCTTGAGATAAGCGCATCAGCTCAGTATCAAAGGCTCCTTCTCCTGCTATCATTTCTGGGTAATGGGTCATGGCGCGGACAATACGCTCCATGGCTAAATTGTTGCCAGAAGCTAGTTGGGCATACAAGGAAGCCATCTGACCAAGTTGTACTAAATAAGTCGGAGCCCCACAGTCATCATGGGCAAGAATCAACTCTTCCCCCGGCATTCGCATTAACTCAGCAATCTGGCTCAAGATCAGCCCTTGTACAGGATGGTTGTACTGTAAATAACTATCAAGTGACCACTGCCTTTGTTGGCAAACGGCTAACATCCCGGCATGTTTGCCCGAACAGTTGTTCTGTAGTGGGCTTTCTTTGCCCGTGGGAATGGGACATTTAAGTACAGAAGGATCAACATCGGCACGCCAGAGGATTTTAAAAACCTGTCGTACCTGTTCCATCTTGCCTTGATGGGAGCTACAGATAATTGCCAAGTCACGATCATCAAGCTTGTAACGTTCCAAAGTACCAGTTTTGACCACTGTTAGGGCTTGAAACGGTTTGAGCGCTGAACGAATAAAGGCAGCAGTTTCTGCACTACCAGCAATGGATAAAACCCGTCCCCGGTTGTCACAGACGACTACCTGAACTAGATGAGTTGATTCAATGATGCCTTCCCTTAGTAGATGGACTTCTAAGGCTGGCGATTGAGTGCGTTTTCCCCTGGTCATGCGCAAAAATCTAACCTTTCATAGGATGGGGTTTTCCCGGCGAATTTTATAAAAAATTCCAAATTAGACCACCACCAACGACAAATAGCACTAGGATAGCAAAAGTTCGTTGCAGACGTTGCAGAATTGGTTGTATTTGATAAGAGACAATCAAGCGATCGCGGGCAAAAATTTCTGGCGTTTTTGTCCAGGTTTGACCATCATACCAGCCTGACTCCTCATAGAAGATTGTTTCCTGAAGTAGGCGACTACGGATATAAGACCAGCCTAAATAGAGCCGCAGTAAGGTTAACACCAAAAATACACCCGCACCAGCACTAGCAGCCAGAATAAAGTGTAACAGATACTTTTTCGGCGCAAAACTCACTGCTGCCACAGGAGCCGAAACGAACCAACTCAATCCCCAGACAAATAACAGCTTGCTAATATAGCTAGACAGATCTAGGGTCACCCAACGAAAGAACCAAGATTCTTGGAGTTCTTGGTACTCGTTGATGGGTTGCTGCTCCTCTGGAACAGGACAAATAGAAACGGAAGATTCCATGATGGTGTTAGTCACTTAGGGATGAGGATGCCCGAAATTTAATATGCTCTGCATGTCCCCAGAATGCTTCCAAATTATAGAACTCTCGCTCTTGAGGTAGCAAGATGTGGACAATCACTTCACCGTAGTCCTGAAGAATCCAGCTTCCTTCAGCTTGTCCTTCAACTCTCAGAGGTAGTCGTTGCCATCTAGTCTCTACTTGATCTTCGATTGCCTGGGAGATCGCCCTTACCTGTACCTTGGAGAAGCCGGTAATAATTACAAAGTAATCCGTCAGGTACGATACCTCTGCCACCCCCAGAATGAGGATCTCTTCACCCTTACGCTCATCTCCTGCTTGAGCAATAGTGAAAGCTAGCTCTCGGCTGAGATCCTGCTGTTGGACATCGGTAGCAACTATAGTAGAAGGCACTTTAAATTGATCTCTCATTAAATTTCCGGTATGTTATTGGTGTGGTGATTTTTTCTTTCTGTCAGGCGTTCAGTACTCTCCCTGATAAGTACTCCAGCAACTCCTGTGTTAAACATTTGCAATGCCCAATTTCGAGTTAGGATTGTGCGCGGATGCACAAAGCGACGGCTATCTAGCAAGAAACTCAAACCATAGTCACAGGTTCGCCAGACTGCTTGGTAGAGGTTTTGTCGGCAAAGGAGTCGCAGAGCTTCTAATTCTGGTGTATCACCGCGATTAGGCTCTAAACTGTCAGCCAAAAAGACAACAATACTCAAGCTACTCATACCAGGATGCCCTAAAGTATGATTAGCGATCGCTTCTAGCACCTCTTTATCTTGCATCCCAAACTTGTCTCTAGCGACAATCGCGCTAACGTCAGCGTGCAATAGATGAGGATTGGCTTCACAGAGTGGGTCTATTTCTATACCTAGAGTAGGGCTGGTTTTCCCACTGTCGGAATGACACTCTCTTCTCGCCATCTGCAACAAGCGATTGGGCTTAAAGTATTTAGCTAGGTCGTGCATCAATCCGGCTTGAGCTGCTTTGGCTGCATCCAAATGATAATGCCGAGCCAGTTGGGCTGCCATTTGCTCTACACCCAAAATATGCTGAAGTCGAGAAGCAGGAACGTTATCAGATAACCAGGTTAAGACCTGATCTCGCATCACCGAAAAAACTCCTAACGCATGGATTCGTAAACTGAACAATTTCGCTGCCCATATTCTAGCTTATGGCTTCTGAACAGTAGTAAATAGTTCTTCATAAAGGTTGAGTGCTTGCTCAAAGCTATATTTCTCCAGGGCACACTGTCTACCTTTTTCCCCCAGTAATTTTACTCTTTCAGGATCGTGATACAACTCCAAAATATTTGCAGCTAGAGCCTCTGGGTCTTCCGGAGGGATCACAATGCCACCACCACTGACCTTTACTGCTCTAGCCGCAGTTCCACTAGCAGGAACAGACGCGACAATTGCTCGACCACTGGCTAGTAGTATTTGAATCTTAGAAGGCATATTGAAGGAAATTACATTATGTTTTTGTAACACAAGTCCTACATCTGCCGCAGCGTACATCTGGGGAATTTTGTTGCGAGGTTGAAAAGGCAGAAGTGTCACATTGGTAGCTTGCGGGTTGTCACGGTACTCTGGGCAGTTATCATGGTACTGTTTTAATTCCTTAAGGGCTTTTTCTTCACCGACAATCACAATGGCAATCTCAGGAAACTCAAGCAGGCGAGTTGCTGCCTTGATGACAGTTTCCAAGCCTTGAGTGAGGGCAATATTACCGGAGTACATGACGACAAACTTACCGGACAGTTGATGCTCACAGCGGAATTCATTTTCTTTGTCTAAAGGACGGATAAAATCGATATCGACCCAGTTAGGAATTTGCACAATTTTATGAGCTGGAACTCCTTTGCTGACTAAATTTTCCGCAAAGCTATCGGCAATCACACTAATTTTGGTGGTACTGCGGTAGGCAAACCTTTCCAAAACTGTAAAGATGCGAATTAACAGTTGATTTTTCAGTAGATTAACGTGAACAGCGGCTTCTGGCAAAATATCCTGGAGATTTAAAATCACTGGAGCCTGTTTAATCCATCCCAAAAGAGCTGCGGGGACGGAAACTGGCAGAGGAGGCGATGTGAGGAGAATCACATCGGGACAGTTGGCATTAAGAGCATGAACAAAGCTAGTAACGACAAAGCTAACCTCCAATAACAATCGGTCTAGCAAATTTGGTTTAGGTTTAATCCAGACATAACAACGCTGAACTTCGACATCATTGATAATTTCGTTAAA
Organism: Symploca sp. SIO2E6; assembly: GCA_010672425.1. Classification (GTDB taxonomy): domain Bacteria; phylum Cyanobacteriota; class Cyanobacteriia; order Cyanobacteriales; family Coleofasciculaceae; genus Caldora. The sequence goes on along the minus strand of JAAHGR010000114.1, from coordinate 7,614 downwards.
GTACAATTTACCCCGGTATCCAGGGTAAATCTCCCTTTCAGGATAATTAGGCATACCCGTAACCACACGAACTGTGTGCCCTCTTTTGACCAAACCTTCTGCTAGTTCTGTCATTAGGGGGGCAATCCCAATTGGTTCTGGATAGTAGTTGTAGGAATAAATGAGAATTCGCATAACTTGAGGTCGCCACCAACTGCATCAGTGCCCAATTATTTGGAGTCATCTTCCAAGATAGTATTATTTAGCCTAGTTAACCTTAAGGATAAAATCACCAATTATGATTCGTCCGCGTAAAATTTTAGCTCCCTTGCTCCTGAGTGCGTTACTACTGGTAACAGCTTGTGCCCCACAATCCACCTCCCGCTTTGACCAGGCACAGCAGGAAAGTACTCAGCAAAGAAGTGGTCAAGCTGTTTCTAAAGATGCCACCCAAGGAGCAGAGTTTAATAAGTTCTTTCCCCCAGCCGGTGGTGGCTACGAGCGAGTTTATACCCAGGAGAAAAAAGGCTTTGCTTCGGCAAAGCTCAAAAAAGGTGGCAAAGAGATAGCCGTGCTTTCCATCAGCGACACTACTAGCAACCCCAATGCTGCTGCCAAATATCAGGGCAGTAGTCAAAAAATTGCCGGTTACCCAGCCAAGGAAACTAGTAAGTCTACTGCTATTCTTGTAGGCGATCGCTATCAGGTCAAGGTACAATCCCGTGACGAGTCCTTTACCGCTAGCGATCGCGAGGCTTGGTTACAGAAATTTAATCTCCAGGGTCTTGCTCAACTTAAGTGAAAATGGCTCTCTAGTTCCCTTAGAGCCACTTCCAGCAGCGGAAAATTTGCCCTGAGTCCTTACTCAAGAGGCGATAGATTAAATTTTGTTACATTTGGCTATCAGCACCTCAGTATTCAGCCCATGTGCCAGCTAAGAGCTGAAGTGCTGGTTACAAAACTCAATAATAAGTAAGGAGTTGATAGAAGTGAGTAAACCAATTTTTGAGCTAGTTGATCAGTTGCCAACCAGCAACATGACTACCCGTGCCTTGAAAACCCTTGATTTTGTTGTTCCTGGTGAGTGGGAGAACTTGGTTGGTTTTGAAAATACGATCCGCGCCGTCACTGGAGAGGACGACGAAGATATAATTCAGGAAATTGGCGATCGGGCAGTTTATTTGTTCAACGACCGTTCCCAAGGCTACCAACGTGCCTTATGGCTTTACCAAACTATCGATAGTGCTAGTTCTGCTCTTGGCGCTGCTGCCTTAGCTAACAAAGTTGGTGAGAAAGTTCCCCTGCTGGGTTTCTTGAGTAATCTGACCCCTAAACCTGACAAAGCTCAAAGTATCGATTTGTCCCTGAAATTAGTGGTGGAATTAGTCGCATTTTGCCAAATTAACGGCATCCCTGGAGATAGTATTGGGGATTTTCTGGGTGCCTTAGGAGATTACGGTGGTGAATCGTTGATGCGGATGGCAGCACTGGTTTGTTTTGATGGTTTGATTCCCCTGGGTCCGGACTTGCTTCTGAAAGTAGAAGAAATCATCTCGGGAATGGGTCCTTCCGATTTAGAGCAAAATCAGGGTTTCAGGAGTATCAAAGATAGTATTCCTGGTGACGATTCCCAGAGCAAGCTCGGCTTTATTGGTGAGAGCTTTGGCGCAGTTCGTGGTTGGATAGATGGCTTTATTACAGACCGGGGTTTGACTCCAGAAGTAGTAGTCAATAACCTACACGGCTTTATCGAGTTCACCGATGACAAGTTGGATTATCTGGGTGCTTTTCTGGATGTATCTACAAACTATTACGAACACACAGGCATCCAAACTTTGGCACGCCGTCTGATTGAGCGAGCCTCCGCTGAAATCTAACGTCGTTTGCGCAATAGTAGGCAATTGCGCTCATCAGGGAGACGCTCATAAGCCAGCTCATCCATGAGCTGGTTCATCCAGAGCAAACCCCTGTGGCTTTCCATATCCAAGGGATCAATTTTGTTCTGGCGGATTTCTTCGAGGATTTCTTGGAGCTGTGCTAGTAAATCAAAGGGATCTCCGTGATCCCAAATCTTCATTTCCAGGTAGTGAGGACACAACTTCAATTCCAGCTCAATGGGGGTAGTCTGGGGCAAATGTTTGTGAGCATGGCGAACTGCGTTGGTAAAACCTTCTATTAGAGCAGTTTTACACTCCCAGCAAAACTTGGGAGGTAGTAGGGGTGAAATAAATTGCTCACACCACTTCAGGACTTCTGGTACAGCTTCCAAAGCCGTCTCTACCTGAAGATGGTCTTGTTGAGGCAGTTGTTCATTATGCATGAACCGAAAAGAATTCCAGGTTTTTTTAAACAGTGGGAGCATCTGGTAATTTTTCAACTATAGTTTTTCTGGTGTAGTGGTAAGTAGGTAGGTGTTAGGGGTTTCCCGCTTGCGGTGTCAGGGTTTTTGATCCAAAAGATACCAAAACCAAGGACTGAGTTACGCTAAAAAAAAGGCTGGAAGCCTTGTTTGGCAGCGCTTACACACCTATAGCAACCTCTGATTAAAATGCCTCTTCCTTAAGAGGAAAAAGCAGATAGAATAAACAACTCAAGAGCTAGTGAGATGCTCCCTAAACGGCACCACTATTCTCATTAAACAAGATTATGATTGTTTTGAAAATGAGTTTGAGATCATAGGTTAAGCTCCAATTGTGCTGATATTGTAAATCCAGCTCAATAATATCTTCAAAATTCTTGATCGAAGAGCGCCCATTTACCTGCCATTCACCAGTCATACCTGGTTTCACATCCAGACGTCGCCATTCTGGTACTTCATAGTATTCTACTTCCTTCGGTGTGGGTGGTCTAGTACCCACTAAACTCATATCACCTTGAAGTACATTCCAGAACTGAGGCAGTTCATCTAAGCTAGTTTTCCGTAGGAAGCGACCAACTTTAGTTACTCGAGGATCATTGTCATTTTTAAAAATAGCACCAATAGCTTGATTGGGGACACTACTTTTTTGGGCTTCGGCGTCAGCACACATGGAGCGGAATTTCCACATGGTAAACTTCCTTGCCATTAAACCACACCGAGTTTGACCAAAGAAGATCGGTCCTGGACTATCTAGTTTAATTGCGATCGCAATGGGAATAAACAACATAGCAGTTATGGCTAAACCCACCACACTACCTAGCATATCAAGGAAGCGCTTGATCCGACAACCAACAGAAGGATGAGTCGTTGGTAGCTGCTTTTCTGAGTGATAGGCAGTGGTTGTCGCAGTTGCGGCAGGTGGTTCAAGGGTCAAAACCTGGTCTAGTGAGGTCAATTCTAGTACTGCCATCACTTGAGGAGTTACATCCTTGAGCACCAGTTGAACCTCTTTTTGTTGGGTATTTCTGAAAGTACGAGCTAGTGCTCCAATCCCACTACTGTCAATAAATATAGTTTGGCTGCAATCAAGAACGATTTTTTCTGGAAGGGAACTACCATCAAGAAGCTGCTGACATTTTTCCTTAAAAGCTACACCCTCTGTTACACTCACACGAGCTGGTAAATGCATCACTAGAGCATGTTCTAAGAATGTAACCTGAAAACTCTCTTCGGAAACTGCTTTAACCATAAAGATTTGTTCCTACTTGTCTTACGAGACAAACAAGTTATCTTACGATTCTAAAGCTTGCCAAATTTAGAGCTATAAATAATATGTTTGCTACATAAATTAATTTTCTTTATTGAAGGAATTTTTGATCGGTTTTTACTATTAATAAATAAAAGCTGATTTTGATGAAAATTGCATAAATTTTTCATGAGAAAATTCTTAATTAGTTATCAGCACCTCAGCTGAGGTGCTGATAGCTAAAGTTAGTTCAGAGGCTTAGCCTCACGTTTAGCTTTCGCTCTTGCCTTAGCCTTGTTAGCACTACGCTTTAGAGCCTGTAACCTTGCTTCGTATTTAAGCCGTTGACGTCGTTTGGGAGTTATTTCAACCAAGGTTTTTAAGGCACTACCAAGACTCTTGTAGGCATTGGGTAGGGTATAACCAAAGCGAGTAGCAAGGGAGATTGCTTTTTCATCAGCTTCTAGAGTTTCTTTTAAGACTTTCTCCCCGTTATTTTTCTGATACAGCCTCCACCCAGAGATACCGCAAAGTGCCAAAGCTAACAATAGTAGCAAGCCGTCTTGTACCCAAAGTTCACCCACAGCACCCCCTAAACCAATGGCTAGAGCTGCCATTTCCCAACCTTCTTTGGGAATAGTGTCATTTTGAATCCGTGCGACTTCGTGCCAGAATAATAAGTTGCGCTGATCGAGAGCTAGTTGCTCCCATTTGACTAGATCAACCTGAATCTCTACCTCGTCTCTGCCAATCTCTTCAGTTCGGAGTAAGAGGGGATTGACTTCAGTAGTTGCCTCTACCATAACCCAGCTCTGCAATTCTGGTGGTAGTAAGGTTTTTAAACGCCGGAGTTCACTCATCTCAGCTCTGGCAGAAGCGGTTGCATAAGATGTCATATAATCTGCCTCTACACAATTCCAAACATTGACATTCTCCCCCGTTAAACCCTATCGGGCTATAACGGGGGATTCAGAACAATAACTCTCTGAATTGGAGTTATTATAAAATTTTACTGAGTTTATTGACAATTATTGATATTTGTGTAGTTAAATTAAGAAAATTGAGAATTGAGAATTGAGAATTGAAAATTGAGAGGAGGCTCCCAGGCAGTCCCCATAAAAAAATTCACCACTGTGAGGATGAAGGTTGTTAACAGATAGCAAATATGCTAACATATAATCATATAGGCTCACATTAGCTTACATGAGTTACGTTACATTAAGAGAAGCTGTTAAACAACTAGGCTTGCACCGCAACACTCTCAGGAAATACGCAGACAATGGCAGCATTCCCTCTATCCGCAATCCAGCAGGACAACGCCTTTTCGACGTTGATGCCTATCTGGGAGCAAGCAATAAAAGTACCATTGTTTGCTATTGCAGAGTGTCGAGTACTAAGCAACGAGACGACCTCCAACGACAAGTCGCTTATATGCAATCCCTCTACCCCCAAGCCGAAATCATCAAAGATATCGGAAGCGGACTCAACTTCAAAAGAAAAGGTTTGCGTTCCCTACTGGACAGACTTTTGTGCGCAGATAAGCTCACGCTTGTTGTTGCCTGTCGTGACCGACTCGCGAGATTTGGATTCGAGCTTATTGAGTACCTGGTCGAACAAAACGGTGGCAGGATCGTGGTTCTTGACCAGACTGTATACTGCCCAAGTACAGAACTCACCCAAGATCTTCTCAGCATTCTCCACGTCTTCTCTTGTCGAATGCACGGACTTAGAAAGTACAGTAAGAAAATCAAGGAAGACCCGGATTTATCTGAGCCCTGAACAGAGAAAGATAGTTAAGAAATGGTTTGGCATATCCCGTTTTGTCTATAACAGAACGGTTGACTCTTGAGTGCTCCCTACTCCCTATTCCCCATTGCCCATTGCCCATTCCCTGCCCATATGAGCTATTGCCTCAACACTAACTGCCAACAGCCCCAAAACTCAAATAGGCTCAAGTTTTGCCAAAGTTGTGGCTCAAGCTTATTGTTAAAGGGGCGTTACCGTGCTATCAAACTTATTGGCAAAGGAGGCTTTGGCAGAACCTTCTTGGCAGTGGATGAGGACAAACCCTCGAAACCATACTGTGTGATTAAGCAGTTTTTCCCTTCAGAGCACAGCATTGGCAATCTCCAAAAAGCCCTTGAGTTATTCGAGCAAGAAGCGGTACGACTTGAAGAAGTAGGTAGGCATCCTCAGCTGACTGAACTCTTAGCACACTTCGCGCAAGATAACCGTCAGTATTTGGTGCAAGAGTTTATTGATGGCTCTAACTTAGCTCAAACTTTGATCAGAGAAGGTGCTTTTGATGAGAGAAAAATTTGGAGCTTACTGAAGAGTTTATTGCCAGTACTGGAATTTATCCACGATCGCAACATTATTCACCGGGATATTAAACCAGAAAACATTATTCTGCGTCGTTCTTGTTCCATTACCAATAAACCTCTGCAACCCCTCCTAATTCCAGAAAGTTTTACTCAGGAGCAGAGGATAGTTCTAGTTGATTTTGGAGCAGCTAAATTTGCCACCATAACTGCTCTCCAAAGAACAGGGACGGTGATTGGTTCTGCAGGGTATACAGCTCCCGAACAAACTGTTGGTAAGGCAGTATTTGCCAGTGATCTTTACAGTCTTGGTGTTACCTGCATCCATTTGCTGACCAAACGACATCCTTTAGATATCTACAGTGTGGCTGATGCTGCTTGGATGTGGCAAGATTATCTGAGTAACTCAGTTAGTAATCAGCTAGATCAGGTTCTCAATAAATTACTACAACATCCCCTGAAAAAACGCTATCAATCTGCTACGGAAGTTCTCAAGGATTTGAATGCTGGTGGAATTCCAACTCCTAGTCAATACTTTGTCTTACCAACAGCAGCCCAGCAGCAGTCTGGTTCTCAGCTGCTGTTGGGCTTCAATGGTCAATGTATACATACTCTTAGGGGTCATTTGAGTTCGGTTTTTTCAGTTGCAATTAGCCCTGATGGTAACTGCTTTGCTAGTGGTAGTTTTGACAACAAGATTAAATTGTGGGATTTAAAAACGGGACAATTGCTACGTACTTTTACTGGACATTCTGAGCCGGTTTTAACCTTAACTTTCAGTCCCAATGGTCAAACCTTAGCCAGTGGCAGTGTTGATGATACAATCAAATTGTGGGATTTAGCTACTGGTTCAGTAAATTATACGATTGCTGATGATTTAGATGCGGTAGTATCTCTAGCTATTGCCATTAGTCAAGATGGACAATTTTTGGCTAGTGGGGGCGATCATCAAAAGCTGAAAATTTGGCAGTTGAGTACTGGTAAATTGCTCAACATCTTGAGTCACTCCAGAGGAATTAATACGGTGGCCTTTAGTCCAGATGGACAATTGTTGGCTAGTGGTAGTAGTGATAATACAGTGAGGTTGTGGCAGTTGAGTACGGGAGAACTCTTAAATACTTTAGTTGGTCATACTAGAGATGTTAACGCTATTGCTATTAGCCCAGATAGTCAAATTCTTGCTAGTGGTAGTAGTGATAATACGATCAAGTTGTGGAATCTAGGTACGGGTAAGCTACTCAAAACTCTCAAGGGTCATTTGGATTGGGTAAGGACAGTTGTTTTTAGTCCGGATGGGCAACTACTGGTTAGTGGGAGTACTGATGCTACGATCAAATTGTGGTGGGTGGGTAAGGGCACAATCTTGACTACCTTGAGGGGACATCAGCAGGATGTCAATTCAATTGCTATTAGTCCGGATGGTCAAATGCTAGTAAGTGGTAGTAGGGATCGGACGATTAAGGTTTGGCAATTGAATTAAATAAGGCTTGGGAGAATAAGTAACAAGTAATAAGCTTTCTTAAGGCAGGAGGCAGGAGGCAGGAGGCAGGAGGAAGAAGAGTTTTCATTGCCTAAAAAGAAGTTAGAAACTAGTCATATCAAAGGATTTGACCATCCTGTTGCCATTTCTATTTTCAGCAAGAGCTCCCAAGGAGCGCTTCGCGCCCCCAATTGAATAAGAGAAACACTATTTCCTACCTCCTTCTACC
>JAAHGR010001139.1 GCA_010672425.1 Symploca sp. SIO2E6 | reverse complement strand
TTTATATACAGGTCAATGCTCCATGACTTTGCAGGGACACATTAGTACCGTATGGTCAATCAGCTTCAGTCCTGATGGTCAAACTCTTGCTAGTGGTAGTGCTGACCGAACGGTGAAAGTGTGGGATGTGTATACAGGTAAATGCTTCATGACTTTGCAGGGACACATTAGCACTGTATGGTCAGTCAGCTTTAGTCCTGATGATCAGACTCTTGCTAGTGGCAGCGGTGACCAAAAAGTAAGGATATGGGAGGTTGATACTGGTCAATGCCTCAACGCTTCTCAAGGGTATACAGCGCTTTGCGCTGTAATGAAGTACACTATTCCGGAAGTCCCCCTTATTAAGGGGGATTTAGGGGGATCAACAATGTACCGCATAGCAGAGCAGACTGCTGTATGAACAGTATATGGTCAGTAGCCTTCAGTCCTGACGGTCAAACTCTTGCCAGTGGTAGTGAAGACAAAATAGTCAGAATATGGGATGTTGCGACAGGTCAATGTTTAAAAACTTTGCCCGGACACACTAACATTATATGGTCAGTTGGCTTTAGTCCTGATGGTAAAACTCTGGCCAGTAGTAGTGGAGACCGAACAGTGAAAGTTTGGGAGGTTCGCACTGGTCAATGCTTGATGACTTTGCGGGGGCATACCAATATTGTCAATTCACTAGCTTTCCATCCTAATGGTCTAATGATCGCTACTGGTAGTAGAGATCAAACCGTAAAGATATGGGATGTTCGTACTGGTCAGTGTTTAAACACCTTGCAAACACATACTAACAGCGTATTGTCAGTAGCTTTCAGTCCCGATGGTCAAATGATCGCTACTGGTAGTAGAGATCAAACCGTAAAGATGTGGGATGTTCAAACTGGTAAGTGTTTAAACACTTTCCTAGGATACACCAATAGATCAGGATCAGTAGCCTTCAGTCCTGATGGTCAAACTCTCGCTAGTGTTAGTGAAGATCGAACAGTTATAATTTGGGAAACTCGCACAGGTAGATGTCTGAACACTTGGCAGGAGTGTACTAATTGGGTAAATTCACTTGCTTTCAGTCCCAATGGGCAAACCATTGCTAGTAGCAGTGGAGATCAAACAGTAAGACTATGGGATGTTTGTTCTGGTAAATGTATAAAAACTATGCAGGAACATACTAATAGTGTTTTTTCTGTAACCTTTAGCCTCGATGGTCAAACTTTGGTCAGTGGTAGTGAAGATGAGACTATTAAGCTATGGGATGTTAAAACAGGTACATGCCTGAACACTTTGAGAGCTGAAAGACCTTATGAGAAGACCAACATTACAGGCGTTACTGGTTTAACTGAAGCTCAGAAAGCTACACTGAAAGCTTTAGGAGCAGTGGAAAATGGGGTATGAGATAATAGTCAGTATACTACCATATTTTGGGCAAAACTTAAGATATGTTAATGGAACTATTGCCAACTTACCATTAACGGTACAACTTGTGCAAACTTGCAGCAACCTGTTCCCTTTAATCACAGAATTTTTGTTGGTCATAAGTTGCGCATGAAAAGAAACCTAGTTTCTGGACTGACGATATGCCACTGGCGAGATCTCCGAGATCCCCGACTTCTTAAAGAAGTCGGGGATCTGAGCAATTTTCCGGCTTCATCAAGAGTTATCTTTAGATTACTTGAGCTTTAGGAAAAATTGGATTGTAGAGAGTGATCGCTTTCTCTTGTAGGGTGGGCATTGTCAAACAATTGAAGATTGAAGATTGAAGATTTTAGATTTACCCCATAAATAAATTTAGGGGCTTGAGGATTTAAAGATTGAAGAA
>JAAHGR010001138.1 GCA_010672425.1 Symploca sp. SIO2E6 | reverse complement strand
GGCTTGTCAGGACTTTGGGTGTTATTCTTGTTGCGGTCTCTGATTAATTTGGGTGTTAGGGAAAGAGTGGACAAGCTGGTTGGAAAATAGAATGTAATGAACCACAAAGGCACAAAGGACACAAAGGCGGAGTTCCACGGAAGCACTATATAGGGTCTGCTGAATAAGTAACAAGTAACAAGTAACAAGTAAAAAGTAAGAAGGAATGAAGCATTTATCCCGCGTTTTGGGCACTCGAATTCCTCGGTTACCCAGGGATTACCCCGCAAGGAGTGCAAGGTTTTTGAACCACCCATATTCAATTTCCTTGCACTTGGAAAGGCAAAAAAATGCTTGAAAGCCTTCTCTGGCATAGCTTACACACTTATGCAGTAAGCCCTATATACAGCTAGACCTCTGACTTGGTTGTCACCCCTTCAGGCATGAGAACGTATCTATGACTGTCTCAGCGAGACCTATTATTTCAAGACTCCCTCTCCTGGAGACCAAGCTCTACCTCCCCAAATGGTCTGCTGACCTGGTCTCGCGCCTAAGGCTAATCGATCTCATTCACCCGCAGCGCAAATTAACACTGGTCTCAGCCCCAGCCGGTTTTGGCAAAACGACGCTGCTAGCAGAATGGGTAGCCGCCGTACCCACGAAACTCGTTGCCTGGGTTTCTCTCGATCCAAGCGACAATGATCCAGCTTTTTTCTGGACCTATCTGATCACCGCTCTGCAGAACATTCAACCCAGCCTCGGTGAGCGCTCGCTCTCGTTACTGCAATCACCCCAGCCTCCCGCCATAGAGTCGGTCTTGATAACGTTGCTCAATGAACTGACTGCGGTTGAAGCGGAGTTTGTCCTGATTCTGGATGATTACCATGGGATTGAAACCCCGGCGATTCATGACGGGATCGGCTTTTTACTCAGCCATCTGCCGCCCCAAATGCATTTGATGATTGCCAGTCGTGCCGACCCGCCTTTATCGCTGGCGCGTTTGAGATCTCACGGAGAATTGACCGAGCTTAGGGTGAGGGATCTGCGGTTCACGCCGGACGAAGCAGCGGCTTTTCTGAACCAGGTGATGGGTCTAGAAATATCGGCGGCGGATGTGGCCGCTTTAGAAAAGCGAACGGAAGGATGGATCGCTGGGTTGCAACTCGCGGCTCTGTCCCTGCAAGGGCGTGAGAATATCTCTGATTTTGTCGCCGCTTTTTCGGGGGACGATCGCTATATTGTGGACTATCTGCTGGAAGAGGTCTTGCAACGGCAACCCGATCGCGTCCGTCACTTTTTGCTACAAACCGCTATTTTGGAACGCTTGAACGGTTCTCTCTGTAATGCCATTACCGACCAAAGCGGTAGCCAGGAAATGCTGGAAACGCTGGAGCGTGGCAACCTGTTCATGTCCTTACGATGGCAAAATCGAGGATACGCCTCCAACCAGCTAGACTCTTTCCTACGAGCTTCAGGACTTGAGGCCGTGAGGTCGTTTGACTATGGCACTGGCTGGTCGAAATGGATGTGTATAGCCGCGATCGGTGTTAAACCAAGAATAGAATTAGCTATCCCTTAGTCGCATCTTTCTTATAATGACTGGAGTTTAGACCATGACTTTCATAGTCTAAACTCCAGTCATCATTTCCTTATGACAACGTTAGCTTGACGAGGGAGTGTCAATATCTTATTGAGCGCTATCTGTTATATCAAATCCGGCTAAACACTTATCGTATCCTTCTACCTTGCAACCCTCTTCCTTTCCTTCTGCCGTCTGCCTTGGAGCCTTCTGCCTTGTTGTCACCAAAGTGTAACTATTCTACCGGATTTGAT
>JAAHGR010001137.1 GCA_010672425.1 Symploca sp. SIO2E6 | reverse complement strand
TAGGAGATTAGCTTGGGGCCGAATGGCAAATTTAGTGCGACTAATCCTCAGGATAGTCAGTTATTGGCGATTCAACCAGGAGTACTGTTTGATAATAATAGGGCAGCTAATTATGGTGAAATCAAGAGTTTCGCTGATTTAGACGTACCAGCAGGACAAACTCTGAGTTTACAAGGTGGTGTGGTGGAGGTGAGTGGTTCTCTCACTGCACCGGGAGGTAGAGTGGAGGTGTTGGGAAGCCAAGTTGGCTTGTTGGGAAATGGGGCGATTGATGTCTCTGCAGAAACCGGCGGTGAGATTATTCTCAAAGCTGAAGGTAATATTGAGGTTCAAAGTACTTTGAACTCATCCTCTTTGTCCTTTTTTAATGATGCTGGTGCTGGGGGGGAGATTACCCTCAAAGCTGGTGGTGATACCAAATCCGGTATACATAAACACGCTATACCCCACCCTGTAGAGACGTTGCATGCAACGTCTCAGAGCAAGTTTCGCGATTGTCTCAAAACGGGTGTGACTAAACCGGATTTGGTATGATACCAAATCCGCTTTTAAAGGTACAATATCACAATTTGCCCAAGCCTTTGATATAGGCGGATTTGGTCGATATGGGTAATCAGCCTATGTAAACCGGATTTGGTATGATATTGAGGTTCAAGGTACTTTGAACTCATCCTCTTTGTCCTTTTTTAATGATGCCGGTGCTGGGGGAGAGATTACCCTTCAAGCTGGTGGTGATATTTCTACAGCTAACCTTTTACTTTCCGAATCGAGATCTTTTTTCAGGGATGCCGGAGTCGGAGGAGCGATTACCCTGGATGCCGGGGGTGATATTCAAACTGATGAAATTAACTCCGAATCTAGCTCTTTTCAAGGAGATGGAGGAGATGGTGGATGGTAATACATGAAAAACCCCGACTTCATAGAAGAAGTCGGGGCTTCTGATACTAAAAAGGAATCGGACTCCTAGAAGCTAAAAAGGAACAACTACCCTGTATTAGCACACTACGGCTAAATTAAACCACTGACTGATGAAATTAACTCCGGATCTAGTTCTTTTCAAGGAAATGCTGGAGATGGTGGATGGTAATACATGAAAAGCCCCGACTTCATAGAAGAAGCCGGGGCTTCTGATCCTCAAAAGGAATCGGACTCCTAGAAGCTAAAAAGGAACAACTACCCTATATTAGCACACTACGGCACAATTAAACCACTGACTGATGAAATTAACTCCCAATCTAGTTCTTTTCAGGGAAATGGAGGAGATGGCGGATGGTAATACATGAAAAGCCCCGACTTCTTCTATGAAGTCGGGGCTTCTGATCCTCAAAAGGAATCGGACCCCTAGAAGCTAAAAAGGAACAACTACCCTATATTAGCACACTACGGCTAAATTAAACCACTAGTTGCCCCATTGAAGCCCTGACTTCATAGAAGAAGTCGGGGCTCCTGATGGAAAAAAGGAATTGGGCCCCCAGAAGCCAACAAGAAGCAACTAGCCTATATTAGCACACTACGACGAAATTAAGCTACTAGTTGCTCCATTGAAGCCTGACTTCACAGAGGAAGTCGGGCTTCTGGGGTAGCTGGGAACTAGGAATATCAGCTCAACTAGACAGGATCTAAGTCAAATTCAGTGGCACCGGCAATGGTTATGGGAGTGGTTCCATGGTTAACTGCTAAGCAAAAGCCGGGGCGGGTTTAGGTTAATTGTCGTTGAGTAGCCAAGATCTTGAGCGAACCCGCCCCTACGAGGTTTTACATTATATAGCCCAATTGACCCATCTACCCATTCACCCATTCTCAATCATGAATC
>JAAHGR010001136.1 GCA_010672425.1 Symploca sp. SIO2E6 | reverse complement strand
TTCTGCCTCCTGCCTTCTGCCTCCTGCCTTCTGCCTCCTGCCTTCTGCCTCCTGCCTTCTGCCTCCTGCCTTCTGCCTCCTGCCTTCTGCCTCCTGCCTCCTGCCTCCTGCCTTCAACTAACCATTATTCTTGCTCTAAAAGAGTAATACGGCGTGGTTTGCTTAATTGTTCGAGGGTGGGTTTTAATTGGGCGAGGTTTTCTTGTACTTTAAGGAGAACTTGCTCTAACTGGGCAGATTTTTCTAGGGACTCGAGAGTCTGCTCTAAACTTTGCTGTAGTTGGGCAATTTCTGAAACTTGAGCTGCATATTGTTCGAGAGTTGCAATCCGGTTTTCTAAGGCGCTAGCAGCTTGCTCTAGTTGATTGCTGATTTGCTCTGCTTGAGTAAATAAACCTTTGGCAACTGCTGAATTACCTAGATTGATTTCTTCTAGTAACTGCGTATTGGTGGCTCGCAGTTCACTCAAGAGATTGGTAAAAGCTTTAGTATTGGCTTCCTGCTGCTGTTCTAAAGATGTGATAAACTCTTGGCGGTCTTGGGAAACAGTTTGGCTCACTTCGCCGAGTTTGTCAATGAGGGTTGCTGTCAGCTGTTGCACTTTACCTATTTCAACCCTGAAGCCTTGAGCAAGCTTCGCTGCGGCTTGTTTGGCATATTCCTCAGCTGGTTCAATCAAGGCTTGAGGAGTAGGTAAATGTTCCTCAAATGCTTGATCAACTACTTCTTGTAGGGTAGCCTCATTCAGGTTATCTATACTATGTTGAAAGCGAGGCAGTAGTTTATCGTTGATGAAGACATCGATGGCTAGGAGGAGCCGAGATTCGGACCTTTCGACTAATACCAGGGGAATCATTACTAACACACTTAGGCATAAAGCCAGTAGAGTGGTATCAAAAGCGATCGCTAATCCTGTGGTAACCTGGCCAATACCTTGCTTGATCTGCTCAATTTCCCCCGCTTGTTCTAAAAAGCCAGAAAAACCAGTAACTGCGCCACTGATACCAATGACGGTACCGATGAATCCTAATAGAGGAATTGCCCAGATGAGGATGCGTGGTAGCGAATAGGATGATTCGGAGGCGGCTTGATAAAATGTGGAGTCATCTAAAGCTAACTCCGTGGCAGCTTTACGACTACCGGAATGGATATAGGCTCCCAGGACACGGCTACAACGGGTAGCAACTAGAGGGCCTGAACTAGAAAGATTATAGAATAATTTGACCAGTGGTTGACCTGTGGGATCTTCCCAAGGAACACCTTTAGGAATCCACTCATAGCCCAAAGCGCGAAATTCCCATTGCAATTTGAGAAATTTAAGCACGGTAAATGCTACTACTACACAGGCTAAGATGATCACCGCATACTGGGTAAATCCCCGGTCATAGAGCAAAATACCAATAAAAGATGTGCGCAGGGGAAATAAAGCACCATAGATGATGGCTGCCAGTACAAAGGCAACAGCTAAAGCAATAGGTAGTTTAACATCCAACTCTTGTCGTTTGGATTCGCGCAACTGTAACCAAGGCTGCTGGCTAGAGGTTTTCTTGGGCATGTATGTTAGTTAATCTTGGGCTAGTAATAAGTAATGAGTAATGAGTAATGAGTAATGAGTGATGAGTTCATGTTTGGATTCTCCAGTGAAAGTGCAAGGTTGTTAGGAATACTTTAAAATACTGTGCCATCGCTCTCAATCTGAATGGGAGGAACCCCTCCTGCTCTCAATTGTGCGGCAATTCTTCTTCCGGCACTCCAAGTTCCCCCTTGTAGGATTTTCACTAGTGGTAACTCTACTGTACTCAAGTTTAGCTGTTGTCGGATCA
>JAAHGR010001135.1 GCA_010672425.1 Symploca sp. SIO2E6 | reverse complement strand
AAACCATAAGTAATGAGCGTGGGGTGTGTCCATGAAAATAGACCGCCACGGGAAGGCTAAGATTCTCACTCAGTCTGAGATTCAGTTGCTCTTTAGTGAGGGGTTACAGAACAATCGCGATCGCGCTATTTTTGGCATCTGTCTCTACACAGCCTGCCGAATCAAAGAATGCTGTACCCTCAGAACCACTGATGTCTATGAATGCAAGGGAATTATCTACCCTGAGATAACCTTCCGTAAAGGGGACACCAAAGGCAAACTTGCAACCAGAGCAATCCCAGTAATTGAAGAGTTGCGTATCCTGCTACTGGATTACTATCCATCACCGAGAAGTTGGTTTCTGTTTCCTGGGTTGGACGGTACGGGGCATATCCATCAAGACTCAGCAGCTAGGGTATTGAGAAAAGCTTGCCAACGGGTGGGAATTAGGGGAGTCAGCACCCACAGTTTTAGGAGAACTGCCTTAACCCAAATGTCCAACGAAGGTATCCCATTGAGGATAATACAAGAGGTGTCGGGGCATCGTAATCTCTCTCAACTACAAAAATATCTGGAGGTAAAGCCAGAGCAAGTTAGGGGAGCAGTTTCAGCGCTGAGTATGTTGTCAACTGTCGGGAAAAGACGGTTACACGACACCCCACACCCTCCCCAACCTTCTACCCCCTCCACCCCTCACCACACCATCGACTCGCTACAATAACCCAAGACTCTTCCCTCTGTAGCGGTTGCCACATTCAATGCCTTCACAAAACAAACCAACCTTTGTCAAGCTCAAGCCCCGTAATCCCAAACCCTCAGAATCCCCAAAACCTGAACCTACTACTAAAACCACTCTTAACACCGAAGTTACTGAAACCACCGAAGTCAGTAAAAATACATTTACCAACACTTCTAACACCACATCACAAAAGAGTGAAACTTTCACAACCCCAGACGATTCACTAGACGATTCCACAGCAATCTTCCAAGCCATTGGGGTTGTAACTGGAGAGGTTCACTTTGCTGATGATGGTCAGGCTACTCTCACCATTGGGGAAAAAGACTATCAGCTCTTTTATGTACCCTCCAAGCGCAAAGCCTTTGATGCTCTTAGAAAAGAAATCACCGCCACTGAGAAGCATCAACAAAGACTCGTTGTCTACCCAAAGATTACGCACTTCCCTAAGAAAGACCAACATCACCAGATAGCTTTTCAGCTACTTGCTTTTGATAAAGGAGAATGCCCAAACGGTGTTTCACAGCAACTAAAAGATAATGAATTCCAACTCCGAGGACTATGGCAGTTCATCCCAGCCTGTCGGGTTCCCTGCATCTCTGTGATGAAAAACTTTAGTAAGGAGAGGCTTGACTATATTAAGAAAGCTGACTTGTTTAAAAAGGTAAAATTTCTCAAAGCCTCTCATATCCCCATATCCTGGAAAGATGCCCCAATTAAACCATTTAGATTCAATCCCAAAGCTGGCAAGGAACAAGGACATCCAGCATTTGTTCAAATTAAAGCCAAATTTTTACCTCAAAGGAACACCTTTACTTTTATTGAACAGCTAGCCCCATCTAGTGAGAATTTACCAAAATTCCTCAAGGCTTCTAAGGATGATAAGACCTCTCTACAGAAGAGTCAAAAATCACGCTAATAAAAGACCGTCGTCAAATACCATGCATCTCATCTCCAAACTACCTTCTTTGAGTCAATTCTTTTTGACCGTCCACTTGGGGTTTTACAGACGCTACATTGATACCGCTTACCACTTTCAACTACTTTCAAATCACTCCCACCACAATGGGGACAGAACGGTTTTTGGGTATTCTGGACAGTTTGGGCAT
>JAAHGR010001134.1 GCA_010672425.1 Symploca sp. SIO2E6 | reverse complement strand
TTATCTTCAGAAAAAGTGCAAACAGATGACACTTTAGAAGTAAAAGCTTTGCTGCAATCAAATCTACTAGTTACCGAACATGGACAGCTAAAAGTTCATAACCCCATATATAAAGCTGTTTTTAGTCAAAAATGGGTAGAAGAAGAGTTGGAATCCGTGAATAAGCTACAGCCTTCTCCAAGAGATATAGAAAAGAACCAGACTACAGACAAATTCAATATTATCAATAGCATTCCAGCTAAGTTTTATCCAGTTCCCATTATTCTATTTTCACTTCTGCTTTTAGTAGTTATTTTTACCAAATTGCAAGAATGGATAGTCTGCTCACCTTGGATTGTTCAATATGACATGCAACCAGAAAATAGATGTATACAGAAGCCAATCAGTGTTGGAGAAAGAATTTTAATCAAAACCGAGGAGGTTAGCCAGGAAAATCCTAACTTCCGAGAAGCTAAAGAGAGTGGAGTTGCAGCAATGGCTAGCGGAAATTATCAGGTAGCAGTTAGCTACTTTGAACAAGCACTCCGACATTACCCCAACGCTCCTGAGACCCTGATTTACCTGAATAATGCTCGCAGTGAAGCCACACATCAACCAACCTATACAATTGCGGCAGCAGTACCTATTAGTCAAGATCTAGCAGCAGCACAGGCAATGTTGCGTGGGATTGCTCAAGCTCAAGATCAGCTCAATCAAGCTGGGGGAATTAACGGAGTGCCACTTAAGGTAATGATCTCTGACGATGGTGATAACCCAGAAATGGCTAAAAAGATTGCTTCAGAGTTGGGAGAAAAATCTGAAGTATTAGGTATCGTAGGTCATTACTACAGCGATATGACCTTGGCAGCCGGAAAAATTTATGAAAAGAACAAGCTTGCCACCATTTCCCTTAGTACTTCTGTAAAAATTTCGGGTTTCAGTGATTACGTTTTTCGGACTAGTCCTAGTGATGCCTTTACAGCAAGGGCGTTAGCTAATTACATGCTAAGCGAATGGGACGAGAAAAAAGCAGCTGTTTTATACAATTCTAAGAGCGCTTATAGCGTATCTCTCAAGACGGAGTTTGTTACAACTGTCCATTCAACAGGAGGAGAAGTTGTCGCCGAGTTTGACTGGTCTGAACCTAATTTTCGTACTCAACAGGCATTTGAACAGGCAATTGAGCGAGATGCACAAGTATTAATGTTAGCACCGTCTACAGTGGATGAGCTTCAAAGCAAAGTATTGCAGATAGTTCGGCGGAACAACGAAGAGCAGTTAAAGCTTATGGGTGGAGATGTTGTGTATTCACATGAAATCTTAGCCCAGGATGTTCTTGGTATGGTGGTAGGAGTTTTCTGGCATCCTGATGCCGATCCAAACTCACAGTTTAGACGCCAATCTGAGCAACTCTGGGGAGCAGATGTGAACTGGATCACAGCCATGGCTTACGATGCTACGCAGGCTTGGATAGAAGCACTAAAACGCCATCCCAATCCTCCTACCCGCACTGAACTCCAACAGACTCTTTCTTCCCCATATTTTTCAGCTCCCGGAGCCTCTAAGCCGATTCGTTTTATACAAACAGGAGATCGAAATATTTCAGTTCAACTAGTAAAAGTCATTCAGGATGACAACTCTGCCGTTGGCTACAGTTTCGATCCGATTTCGACTGAAGAAGAGGAATAATACCAAATCCGGTTACAATAGAGCCGTTTTGAGCAGACCGCGAAAACCCTGTAGAGACGTTGCATGCAACGTCTCTACAGGGTGGGATATAGCGGGGATATCGATACCGGATTTGGTATAATATCAAGTCCGGATAATTACTTATAATTCCCTCCT
>JAAHGR010001133.1 GCA_010672425.1 Symploca sp. SIO2E6 | reverse complement strand
CCTCAGGGGGTGACAAGTAAGCTGAAGCTTTGAGAGATGGGGCTTTTCACCTTGTTGCTCTCACCAAAGATGAGTGCTTATTGACAGGCAAGCATGAGAATAAGATTGATACAGATTGGAAAGGATTCGCGATCGCTTGGGAGAGGATTCGCGATCGCTTGGGAGAGGATTCGCGATCGCTTGGGAGAGGATTCGCGATCGCTTGGGAGAGGATTCGCGATCGCTTGAGAGAGGATTCGCGATCGCTTGAGAGAGGATTCGCGATCGCTTGGGAGAGGATTCGCGATCACCTTGAGTTGAGGAAAATTTTTTATTTAATGGGGCTATGAATGTGGTAAAAAAGAGCGGTCTATTGTGTTGAAATAAGACCGCCGCTATTAATGATGATGCCTAAATTATATCGAAATTTTCTGTGTTGCTACTTAAGCGAGTCTCAAATCCTTACCTTAGATATCTTGATTTGGTTATTGCAAGTCCATAAACAGGTGAAGATTGAAAGACTGGCAGCCTGCTTTCCTCTACCAATTCTCTATGAAAGTCGTCGGCGACATATTCAAAGATTTCTTATTTCAAAAAAGTTAAATGTAACCTTAATTTGGTTGCCTTTAATTCAACAAATTTTGCTGAACAAAATATCAGCCGGAAGTCCTATCATCGTTTCCCTGGATAGAACTCAATGGCAAGTAAATAATCTTTTGATGGTCACAGTAATTTGGAAGAAGCGAGCTTTGCCAGTATATTGGAAATTTTTAGAAAAAAAAGGTAGCAGCAATCTCGACGAACAAATAGCAGTTATTCGTCCAGTTTTACGACTACTTAAGCGTTATCAAATTATCGTCATAGGAGACCGAGAATTTCGTAGTGTTGAGTTGGCCTATTGGCTCAAGAGCAAAAAAGTTTACTTTGCTTTCCGTCAGAAACAAGATACATACATTCGTCAAAAAGGCAAAAACTATCAGCTTTTGAGCGAACTGGGTTTAACCCCAGGGACTAAGTTCTTTTATACTGGAGTCAATTATACCAAGAGAAAGGGATTTGGTAAATTTTCTCTTGCTGGTTATTGGAAAAGAAAATATCGAGGTAAGCTCGAAAAGTCAGGATGGTATATTCTTACGAATTTAACTAGTTTTGAGTCGGCAATTAAGGCATATAAAGCCCGTAGTGGAATCGAGGCAATGTTCAAGGACTGTAAAACTGGAGGCTACAATATTGAAGGTTCTAAAGCCTCAATAGAAAGACTAACAAGATTAGTAATGTTAATAGCAATGGCCTACGTATGTGCAGTATTAGAAGGGGAGAAATTCAAGCGAATAGGACAGCAAAAATATATCAATCGCATTAAAGAGCTCGGACGTTATGAGCAGAGGCATAGTAATTTTTGGGTAGGAATATATGGAATAAATTGGATAATAAGTATCGAGTTTTGTCGAGATATGGTCAACAAGTTAATGAGTCTCTCTCCTAACAAGCTATCATATTTTCAGCGAGGATTGAGAGCGATGTCTCTGATAGAGCTAGCTGTTCTTTAAGTTAATTATTTATCAGTTATTATTCCAATCGAGATTGATAAATATTGTCCTTCATTTATTTGCGTAATATTTACGCAAATATAATTTTCTTTGTCCCAAATCGAATGACCATTAGAAGGTTAAGGATAGTCGGGCGCATCGCGCTCCGACTATCCTCAAAAAGAAGATGATTATCATTATCATCAATGATATACCTCAATTTCATTCTCATGCTTGCCTGTCAATAAGCACTCATCTTTGGTGAGAGCAACAAGGTGAAAAGCCCCATCTCTCAAAGCTTCAGCTTGCTTGTCACCCCCTGAG
>JAAHGR010001132.1 GCA_010672425.1 Symploca sp. SIO2E6 | reverse complement strand
TTTATTTAATATCTTAAGTTGTTTTGAAATATCTTTCATATAAAGGCTATAATAGCCAAAGTCCTTGCTCTTATTGGATTTATGAATATAACAGAAATTTTACAATTTGCAGATGATTTAGTTTTTGCTCATCAAGGAAAACACCTGGATGATCTTCAGGAATTAGTTCTTAAAGGAGTTTATCAAGGAAAAAATTACAGAGAAATCGCTGAACAATCTCAATGGAGTGAAAGTAGAGTTAGAAATATCGCTTCTGAGTTATGGCAATTGTTATCTGAAGAATTAGGTGAGGATATAAAAAAATCTAATTTTCGTTCTACATTAAAAAGGGTATACATTGAATCATCTCATAATATTTGTATTGGTACTAATCATAACTTTCATTTAAAGTCACAAGTAATTAAGGAACGAAATCAAGAAAGTTATACAAATTCCAAATCAACATCGATTGATCACGATTTAACCCTAGCACCTCAAATTACAATTTTTTATAATCGAACAACTGAACTAGAACAACTTAATAATTGGATATTTAAGCAAAATACTCGCTTGATTTCAGTATTGGGATTAAGTGGTATTGGCAAAACAACTTTAGTTAAAAGATTTGTGGATTTAAACTTATATAAATTTGAAGTCGTTATTTGGAGAAGTTTATATTTCACTAAATCCTTAGAATCACTAATTGACGACTTGTTAAATATCTATCAGCAAGAGCCCAAAAAAACCTTGGATGATAAGTTAACACAATTATTTTATATTTTGAATCAAAAACGATGCTTAATCATTATTGATGATGTGCAGAATATTTTTATAAAAGGTAACTTGGCTGGAAAATATCAGCCAGCATATCAAGGTTTTCAAAAATTCTTTACCATGATAACAGAAACTCAACATCCAAGCAATGTTATATTAATTAGTCAAGAACAATGTACAGAAATGGAATGTTTAGACGAAGATTTATATCCCCTTAAATGTTTACATCTGTCAGGATTGAATGATGTAAAAATACTTGAATTTATGGGACTAAGGGATGAGGATAGTTGGTTGAAGTTAATCCAATTATATGAATGCAATCCATTTTATTTAAAAAATATTGCCAACTCAATTAAAAATATTTTTGATGGTTGTGTAGCTGAGTTTTTGTCAGAAAATGAATTAATTATTACTAAAGACATTCAAGACACTTTACAATTGTTATTTGATAAGTTGTCATTTACAGAACAAAAAATAGCCTTTCAAATGAGCAAACTTGAGCAACCTGTATCCAGGAAGGACTTAAAAGACAGTTTAGAGTTATCTTCAACAGATTTCATCAATGGCTTAGAGTCTTTGCAGAGAAGGTATTTAGTAACTCAAATTAAAAAGGATAAAATTCTGTTTAAATTATCTCCATTTTTTCAAAAACATATTGCAAAATGACTATTATTTGCCTGTATAATTAGATATTAATCTTATTAAATTTAACCTCATAAATGACAACAACACCCACTTCGGAATATGACAGTCCCTGGAAAGAAGCATTAGAGTCTTACTTCCCTGAATTCATGGCCTTCTTCTTTCCCAAAATTCATACCCAAATTGATTGGCAGCGCCAATGGGAATTTCTCGACAAAGAACTACAGCAAGTGGTTCGGGATGCAGAAATTGGGCGCCGCTTTGTCGATAAACTGGTCAAAGTGTGGCGGCGCAATGGTCAACAAACCTGGGTACTACTTCATGTTGAAGTACAAGGAAGCAAGGAATCGGTTTTTCCCAACAGAATGTATGTTTATCATTATCGACTCAGCGATCGATACAACCATCCCATAGTCAGCCTCGCAGTATTAACTGATGAACA
>JAAHGR010001131.1 GCA_010672425.1 Symploca sp. SIO2E6 | reverse complement strand
AATTCCGTATCTTTTCGGCGTTCAGGTGACTTAAACCCCAAAACAATTTGCGTGCGATTTTGGGACACCTGCATCCCTAACACCTAACACCTAACACCATTACCTCAAACCCAACCGCGAACTTCCGCATCGGTAAGTGGACGTTCCGCCTTGGGATATTCACTTTTAGTTGCTTGCAGGATATGTTTCATCATCACCGGTTCTCCAGCCTCAGCAGCAATAAAAGCGGCATTCAGAGCAATGTTACGGATATTACCACCAGGCATATTTAACTTGCCTAACTTCTTATAGTCTAACTGATGTGTTGGGGTTTGTTGCGGGAAAATCTTTTGCCAAATTTGGCTCCGCAAACTCGTATAGGGAAAAGCAAAGTTGACAAAGAAACGGATACGGCGTAAAAATGCTTGGTCTAAAGATTGTTTTAAATTAGTTGTTAAAATAGCTAAACCCTAGTAAGATTCCATCCGTTGTAATAAATAACTTACCTCCACATTGGCATGACGGTCATGAGAATCATTGACCTGGGTTCGTTTACCAAATAAAGCATCTGCCTCATCGAATAATAAAATTGCCCCGCTGGTTTCGGCGGCATCAAAAATCCGGCGCAAATTCTTTTCCGTTTCCCCAATATATTTACTGACGACCGCACTTAAATCAATCCGATATAAATCCAACTGCAATTCCTGAGCTAACACCTCCGCTGACATGGTTTTGCCTGTGCCGCTGGCACCAGCAAAAAGAGCGCTAATTCCTAATCCTCTTACCCCTTTGCTAGCAAATCCCCATTCTTGATAGACTTTGGCTCGTTGTTTAACATGAATGGCAATATCTCGGAGAATATTTTTTTCCTTTTCTGCTAAAATTAAATCATCCCAAGTAGCAACTGCTGGAATTCTGGAAGCTAAATCTTCTAAATGGGGACGGGCTTGACTACGACAAAAATCCCACAAGTGGTTAACTATTGGAGAAAGTGGTAGCTCAATTTGTGCTAAGTGAGTTTCTGTGACTTCAGCAACTTGGGTTTCTGGTTTGATGCTGGTGGCGAACTTAACAATTGGAAACATTTGCGATGGGACAAAGGTTTTTTGAGTCCCCAACCCCCAATTTGAGGGGGAATTCTGACTCAAAGTTCTCCAGATTGACCTCTGTGTAAAGCAATATTAAGTTCGCCAGCGGTATCAAGATTGGAGGGATTATCCTGTAAAACCGCTAAAGCTTCTGGGGTTAATGTAGTTGCTGAGGGAATTTGGACAGGTGATGCTTGGCTAGAGTTGATCTGCTCAGCTAAGATCTGACGAATTCGATGTACTGAGCTCAGTAAATATTGAAAGTTAGCTTGATGCCAAGTAAGAGCTACTGGAATGACCATTAGACGGAATTAAACAAATTTATTATAACTATGCCTGAAGAACAACCACCTTCACAGGAAACACGAACGCTAGAACCCGGCACATTGTGGACAAGCGTTACCCAACAAACTACTCATGCACTGCAATGGGGAGCACTCCAATCTATACCAACAGAGTCAGAATTCGTCGAGCAAGATGGTATTAGTTTCCTAGTTCGGATCTTGTCCAACCTGATACGCAAAGACAAAGCTAAGAAGGAACAGGACAAAAAAGCGACCAATTCAGGAAAAGAGTTCAATCCCTTCCTTCCCTACGAAGAGGATTTATTCGTTGCAGATATTTCCCCTACACACTTGTGTCTATTGAACAAATTTAACGTTGTAGACCATCACCTACTCATCGTTACTCGTTCCTTTGAAGAACAGGAAACCTGGCTCACAGTGCAGGATTTTGAAGCTATGGGTCGATGTCTAAGGGAATTCGAGGGCTTGGC